>JBBDQS010000068.1:24280-34034 GCA_040905805.1 Egibacteraceae bacterium
CCCGCGACCTCGATCCCTACACCGCCGCTGATCGGCTGGTGGCGGCGCTCGGCCGCTAGGTCGCCGGATTGGCACGCAAGCGGCGCACGAGGGCGTACGCTATCGCCTCATGTCAGTCTTCGACGCCGGTTTTGCCTCACCTGCCCCGCGCTACCTCGCGGTGCTCACCCTGGTGGTCACGCTGCTCGGCGCCATGGTGGGAATCGCCGTCGCCACCTACCGCACCGGGATGCCTACGGGCGATCCTGCGGCAGCCGGTCTCCCCGATCCGGTCGAGCACGCAGGGGCGGGGGATGACCTCGATGTCGAGCGCCTCGACCTGCCCGCACCCGCGCCGACGCCGGAAGTCGTCGAGGAGCCTGCCACCCCCCCCGAGCCCGCGGCGGCTGAGCCCGCGCCACCGCCGCCCAGCTACGACGTCGTCGCCGTGCAGCGTCGGCTCACCGACCTGCGCTACTACGTCGGCCCGCTCGACGGAGCCGAGGGGCCGGCCATGCGCAGCGCGGTCATGGCCTTCCAGAAGGTCAACGGGCTGACCGTGGACGGTGCGGTCGGGGCCACGACCCTGGCGGCGCTGGACACCCCGGCGCAGCCGGTGCTGCGCCAGGGCCCCGCGGACCGCATCGAGATCGACCTCAACATCCAGGTGCTCCACCTGATCACCGGGGGCACCTTGGAACGGACCATGCCGGTCAGCAGCGGCAACGGCGCGGCCTACACCACGTCGGGCGGCGGGCGGGCGAACAGCCTGACCCCGGTGGGCCACTTCACCGTCGAGCGGCGGATCCGCGGGGTGCGCAAGGCCCCGCTCGGTACGCTGTACGACCCGCTGTACTTCTACCGGGGCTGGGCCATCCACGGGTCCAACTCGGTGCCGGCGCACCCGGCGAGCCACGGGTGCGTCCGGGTGACCCGCGCCGATGCCGTGTGGCTGTTCGACCGCGCCCCCACCGGCATGTCGGTCAGCCTCTACGGCGGCCAGCACACCTTTCCCGCCGGCTCGGCGGCGCCAGGGACCGACAACCCGGCCGGGGACGTGGCGCCGGTCCCGGCCCCCGAGCCGCCGCCCCCGCCCCCGCCGCCGCCCACTGAGCCAAGCCCCGCTCCGAGTGCGCCGCCCCCGCCTCCGGCACCCGAGCCGCAACCGGAAGGCGGGGGGTTGCTCCCGTCCCTGCAGGAGCCGGACCCGGAACCCGACGCGGCGGGGCCGCCCCCGTAGCCCTCGGCGGGCGACGCGCCCACCGTGTGGGGGACCGCCGGTCTAGCCCCGGCCGTGACGCAGCTTCATCGCCCGGTCGAGGACCCCGATCAGCCACTCGGGCCGACCGAAGCTCATCATGTCGACGGGGAGGTCGAAGCGCTGCTCGGTGATGGCGTGCGGTCTGACGAACTCCATCAGGCCCTCCTCGCCGTGGATGCGCCCGAACCCCGACTCGCCCTGGCCTCCCCACGGCAGGGCGGGCACGGCGGCGAACACCGCCACGGCGTTCACGCTGGTCATGCCCGCGCGCAGCCGGCGGGCGATGTCGGCCCCGGCGCGACGGGCGAACACGGACGTGCCCAGGTTGTCGGAGGTGCTCGCCCGTCGCACCGCCTCATCGGCGTCGCGAACCCGGGCGATCGGCAGGATGGGGCCGAAGGTCTCCTCCTGCATGATGCGGGCGTCCGCTGGCACGTCCACCAGCACCACCGGGTTCACGTAGGGGGGGCGGATGGCCGCGGGGCCGCCGACCACCGCCCGGGCTCCCCGTGCCAGCGCATCGGTGAGGTGGCCCTCGATCGCCGCGATCTGCGCGGAGCTGGTCATCGGCCCCAGCTGCGGGCGGGGGACGTCCGCCTCGCGCACCGCACCCGCCAGGTCGGCCACCCGCTCGACGAACCGGTCGTGGACGGCATCGGTGACGTACACCCGTTCCACGGAGATGCAGGCCTGGCCGGTGTTCTGCAGCCCGCCCCACACCGCGGCGGTGGCGGCGGCGTCCAGGTCGGCGTCGTCGTCGACGATCATCGCGTCGTTGCCACCGCACTCCATCACCACAGGGGTGAGGGTGTCCGCACACGTGGCCATGACCGCCCGTCCGACACGCGCCGACCCGGTGAACACCAGCTTGTCCACCCCGGAGCGACACAGTGCAGCACCCGTGTCAGCGGCACCGGTCAGCAGCTGGAGCACCTGGTGCTCGGGCACCACCGCGGCGAACGCGTCGACGAGCCACACGCTGACCGCCGGCGTGAGCTCACTCGGCTTGAACACCACGGCATTGCCCGCCGCCAGCGCGTAGGCGATGGCGCCCATCGGGGTGAACACGGGGTAGTTCCACGGCCCGATCACGCCCACCACCCCGACCGGGGCGTACCGGATCGTCGCCTTCTGGTTGAGCATGAGCAGCCCCGGGCGGACGCGATGCGGGGCGAGTGTCCGCCGGGCGTGACGGGCCGCCCAGTCCAGGTGGAGGACCGACAGCAGCACCTCGATGAACGCATCGTCGTCGGACTTGCCGTTCTCGGCGCGCACCACCGCGCACAGCTCCTCGCTCCGTCGCGCCAGGATCGCCTTGAAGGCCATGAGACGCCGGCGGCGCTCGGCGAAGCCGATCGCCCCCCACCACCGGGCGGCGATCCGCGCGCGCTCGACGGCGCGCTGCGCGTCCTCGGAGGTGTGCACGGGGAACGTGCCCACGACCTCGCCGGTGGCGGGGTTGGTCGACGTGAAGGTCGAAGCCGAGGCGGGCGCCCCGCTGGAGGCCATCGGGATTCCTGGCTACTCGTCCGCTGGGTCGGCCGGTTGCTGGCCGGGGTCGGGTTGGCCGGGTCCGTCCGGTGGCGGATCCGGCCGTTCGTCGGCCTCCGGGCCGGGCTCGTTGGGCGGCGGGTCCTGGGCGGGGTCGGGCTCCGCGGTGGGCTCCACCGGTGCCTCGACCGGAGCATCCGCGGGTTCGTCGACCGGAGCGTCGGGCGCGGAGTCGATCAGCGACTGGACGACCAGGACCGCGGCGAGCGCCAGGAGCACGACCAGCGCGGCAGCCAGGCCGAAACCGCGGCCCGACCGACCGGCCGCCGGGGGAGCCGCCGGTCGTGCCGCCGGCGCCGGACGGTCGCGATCGCGGCGGGGCGGCGCCGCGGTGGTCGCCACAGCCGCGGACACCCTCGCTTTGCCGCTGAGGGCCTTGAGCAGGTCGTCCGCGTCGGCGTAGCGTCGGCTCGGGTCCTTCTCCAGGCAGCGGTTGACCACACCCACCAGGCTGGCGTCCAGACCCTTGACCCGTCGGTCCAGACGCGGCGGCGCGTCCTCCTGGTGCGCCCGGGCGACCGCGAAGGCGTTGTCGCCGGTGAACGGCGGTTGGCCGGCGAGCATCTCGTAGAGCACGACCCCCATGGCGTACACATCGGAGCGGGGTGTCGCGGGCGAGCCCGAGACCTGCTCCGGTGACAGGTACTTGGGGGTGCCGAGCACCTCGCCGTCCACGGTCAGGTCGGAGAGCTCCTCCAGGCCCTTGGCGATGCCGAAGTCGGTGAGCTTCGCCCCATTGCCGGGCGGCAGCATGATGTTGGCGGGCTTGACGTCGCGGTGGACGAGGCCGCGCCGATGGGCCGCGGCCAGCGCGGAGAGCACCTGCACGGCGATGGTGACGGTGCGTGCCGCATCCAGCGAGCCGTGGTGGGCGATCTCGTCGGCAAGGGTGCGGCCCTCCACCAGCTCCATCACGATGTAGGGGGTGCGGCCCTCCTGGCCCGTGTCGAACACCGCCACGGCATTGGGGTGGTGGAAGCTCGCCGCGGCGCGCGCCTCGCGCAGCATGCGCTCGCGCAGCTCGCGGCCGCCGCCGATGTCGTCGCGCAGGACCTTCACCGCCACCCGCCGGGCGAGCGTCCGATCGTACCCCTCGTACACCCGGGCCATCCCCCCTGTCCCCAGGATGCCGCGGAGCTCATAGCGTTCGGCCAGCACCTGGATGTCCACGCCGCCGAGCCTACCGGTCCCCCGTCGCCCTCACCCCGCGAGTGCGCGCAGGTCGTCCTCGGGGAGCAGGGCCGGGACGAGGGTGCCGTGGGCGTACAAGACGGGCACTCCGCCGACCCCGGCTTTGCGGGCGGTCAGCAGGCCGCGGCGGAAGGCGGGGACCCGCCCGGGGTCGTCCAGGCAGACGCCGATCTCGGCGGCGTCCAGCCCAGCCGTCGCGGCCAGCTCCAGGAGGACAGCCGACTCTGCCAGGTCGGCGCCGTCCTCCCAGAACGCGCGGTAGCAGGCGGCGCGCCAGGCGGCGCCGCGCCCGCGCGCCTCGGCGACGCCCCCGACCACGTGCGCCCGTGCGGTGGGCGGCAGCCACGGGGGGCGGCGCAGTGCCAGGCCCTCGGCGGCAGCCGCGTGCGCGAGGTCCTCGACCCCCGCGGCGACCTCCAGGGTCACCGGGAGACGGGCGGCGACCAGGGCCTCGAAACCGGCGAAGGTGACGGCCACACCCTCGTCGGCGAGGCGCTGCAGGCGCAGCGCCGCCACCGCCGACGCCGGGGAGGTGTAGTCGTGGTAGAGGACGAGCATCGCCCCCAAAACTACGACGACCCGGCCCCGAGGGAGGGCCGAGCCGTCGCGGAGCGCGTGCGCTTACTGGTGGATCTCGCCGCGCCAGGCGCCCTCTTCGACGCCGCGCTCCTCGATGAAGGACTTGAAGCGCTCGAGGTCGCCTTCGACGCGCTTGTCGACGACGCCGAGCTTTTCCCCGGCCTTCTCGACGAGGTCCTCGGGCTCGTACTCCAGCACCAGGTTGACCCGGGTGCGGTTGGGGGCGACCTCCTGGAAGGTGACCCGGCCGTCGTTCGTCGTCTCGCCGCTCGCCTTCCAGGCGATGACCTGGTCGGGGGTCTGCTCGACGATCTCCGCGTCCCACTCACGGTCGGCCATGCCGATCTTCGCGACCCAGTGCAGGCGCTTGTCGTCCTTCTGCTCGACGCGTTCCACGCCCTTCATGAACTCGGGGAACGATTCGAACTGCGTCCACTGGTTGTAGACGGTGTGGATGGGCTTCTCGACATCGATGGACTTCTCTACGCGCGTCGTCATCGTGGTGATCTCCTTGGCGTCGGGTTGCCTGCGGTACGGACACGTCTACCCGGGGCGGCAGGGGGGTTACACACGCCCATCCGGCCACCGCGCCCCTGGCCGTCGGGTAACCTGCCGCCGATGCCGGTACTGGTCACGGGGGCGGAGGCGGGCGCGGGCCGGGCGGTGGTCGCCCGGTTGGTCGGCGCGGGCGGGGAGGTACGCGCCTACGTCGACCGGGAAGCGACCCCGGCCGGGGTCGTCGAGGGATACCGCCACTGGGGAGCGAAGGTGGCCCGCGGCTCGCTGGACGACGAGGGCCGCTTGGAGCTCGCCATGGAGCAGGTCCACACGGTGGTGCACACCGGTGGCGGCTTCCTGGACTCCCCGGTGGGGATCGTCGACGAGCTGGCCGGCGTCGTCAGCGCCGCCCTGGGAGCCGGCTGCCGGCGCCTGGTGTGGCTGTCGGCGATCGGTGCGCAGGCACCCGGGGACGACCCGTACCTGGCCGCGTGCGCAGAGGCCGAGGCGCTTCTCGCCGAGGCTCCCGTGGAGACGGTGGTGCTGCGGCGCGCCGTGACCTATGGCCCCCACGACCCTCTGACCGCCCTGCTGGCCGCCGGCCTCCCGGGCGTCGACCCCCGGGCCATGCACGCCCCGCTGTACCTGGACGACCTGGCGGCGGTGGCGGACGCCGCCGGCGTCGAGCGCGGCGCCGCGGGGGCGCGCCACGTGATCGTGTCGCTGGCTGGCCCCGACGTGGTCGCGTTGCCGCGCCTGCTCGAGGGCCTCGTTGACCCGGGGCGAACCCCACGCGTACCCCCGCCCGTGGCCCTGCCGGAGCATCTGGCGCCACTGCTGTCCCGGGACCTGCTGCCCTCTGCGACGGCCCTGGGCCGGACGGGCACGCCACTGGCCGAGGGGCTGGCCCGCATGCGCCGCGACGTGTCCTAGCTCCCGGCGTCCTCGGCGGTGGGCTCCCCTGCGCCGCGCAGCAGGAGGTAGAGGCTCATCAGGATCAGGAACCCCGCGAACAGCCGCTGCAGGAGCAGGCCGTCGAGGCCGAGGGCCAGGACCGCGCCGCCGATCCCCCCCGCCACGCCCCCCGCGCCAACCGTCATCCCGGTCCGCCAGTGCGTGTACCCCCGGCGGGTGTGGCGGGCCGCACCCAGCAGGGCGGTGGGCACGATGACGGCCAAGGACGTGCCCTCGGCGGCGTGCTGGGAGAACTCGAAGCCGAGCACCAGGGCGGGGACGAGCACGATGCCGCCACCGACGCCGAGCAGCGCCGACAGGATGCCGGTCACCAGGCCGACGCCGAGGAGCAGCAGGACGTGGACCGCCTCCAGGTCGGGGACGTGGGCGTCCCGGTCGAGCTCGATGCCCACGAGCATCCTGACGGCCACCACGGCCAGGAAGGCGACGAAGGCCAGGCGCAGGCCGTTCGCGGGGATCCGGTGCATGAACCCGGCGCCGAGCGAGACGCCTGCCAGCGACCCGGCCACCAGGGCGAGCGCGGCCAGCGGGTCGACGGCGCCATCCGCCGCGAAGGGGATGACCGCGGCTGCGGCGGTCAGCACGATCGCCGCCAACGACGTGGCATGGGCGGCGTGCTGGCTGAGCTGCAGCCACAGCAGTCCCGGGACGGCGAGCGCCCCGCCACCGATGCCGAACAGGCCGGACAGCACCCCGACGGCGAGCCCGAGCGGGAGCTCGCGCAGTGGGCGCGACGGGACGTCGCTCAGGACCACCCTCCCGACTGCCGGGACGGCTCGGCGAGGCACGGGCGGCGGCGGCGTGACATCTCCATGGCGGTCGCTGCGCGACCGCCACACCCGGCACAGCAGGGAATAGCCCTCGCAAGCTCCGGCGATTCACGTCTCAGCAGTCCATGGCGGTCGCTGCGCGACCGCCACACCCGGCACAGCAGAGAATCGTCCTCGCAGGCTCGGAGCGATTCACGGGTCAGGGTCATGACGTGCGCAGCGTAGCGGGCCGGCTCGCCAGCGGGTGTGGCGGCGAACGTAGACTCGTGCGGGCGCGCAAATGGGCGATCCGCGCGCGGTCGGACTCCGAGGAGCGTGTCGTGGGCCAGTTCGTCAGCGTCGAGACCGACGAGGAGGGGGTGGCCACGCTGCGCCTGGACCGGCCGCCGGTCAACGCGCTGAATCCCCAGGTGTGGGCGGAGCTGGGGGATGCCGCACGCACCGTCGCCGCCGACGAGCGGGTGGCTGCCGTGGTGCTGTGGGGCGGCGCCAAGGTGTTCGCTGCCGGGGCGGACGTGGCGGCGCTGCGGGACCTCACCGAGCGGGCCGCCCGGGTCGCGGGGGCCGAGCTGCAGGCCGCCCTGAGCGCGCTGGCGCGCCTGCCGCAGGTGACGATCGCCGCGGTCAACGGCTACGCCCTCGGCGGTGGCTGTGAGCTGGCGATGACCGCCGACTTCCGGTTCGCTGCCGACAACGCCCAGCTCGGCCAGCCGGAGATCCAGCTGGGCCTCATCCCCGGTGCGGGTGGTACCCAGCGCCTCGCCAGGCTGGTCGGGGTGCAGCGCGCGAAGGAGATGGTGTACGGGGGCACCTTCTACGGTGCCGAGGCGTGCCGGACGATGGGGCTGGTCGACCGGGTCGTGCCCGCCGACGAGGTCTACGGGACCGCCGTGGACGCTGCTCGCCGGTACGCTGCGGGGCCGTACGCGCTGCGACTGGCCAAGCGGGCGATCGACGAGGGCGCCGACCTGCCGCTGGACGCCGGGCTCCGGCTGGAGGCCGCGCTCTTCGCGTCCTGCTTCGCCACCGAGGACGCGCGTGCCGGCATGCGATCCTTCCTGGAGCACGGTCCCGGTCAGGCGCGGTTCACCGGCGCGTGAGTCCGCGGCGCACACCACGACCACCAGCGGTAGGACACAGCTCATGGACGCCAAGCAGGCCAACACCGTCTACCACGACTGGGAGGCGCCGACCTACGACGAGAAGTGGTCGATCTCGTTCGACACGCGCTGCATCGACTACGCGGCCGGACGCTTCCGCAAGGTGGTGCCCGAGGTGCGCACCTACGACCGTGCTCTGGAGATCGGGGCGGGCACGGGGTTCTTCCTCCTGAACCTCGCCCAGGCGGGTGTGGCCCGGGAGCTGCACGTCACCGACATCTCCCCGGGCATGGTCGCGGTCTGCGAGCGCAACGGCGCGCAGCTCGGGCTCGCGGTGCACGGCAGGGTGGCCGACGCCGAGTCCCTGCCCTACGACGCTGCCGCCTTCGACCTGGTGGTCGGCCATGCCGTCGTCCACCACCTGCCCGACCTGGAAGCGGCCTTCGCCGAGCTGCGCCGGGTGCTCGTGCCCGGGGGCCGGCTCGTCATCGCCGGTGAGCCGACCCGTGCGGGCGACGCGATCGCCAACCAGTTCAAGCGCGCCGCGCGCGTGGGTGTGAAGCTGGCCGCGGTGGTGGCGGGCAGCCACCGCGTCCTGGCTCCGCGGAACGGCCGATCCAGCGAGGACGACGCTGAGGCAGCCGCGCTGGAAGACGTGGTGGACCAGCACATCTTCACCCCCGGCGAGCTCGAGGAGCACGCCCGCGCGGCCGGCTTCTGCGACGTGCGCACGGTGACCGAGGAGCTGACCGCCAGCTGGTTCGGGTGGACCACCCGCACGGTGGAGGCGATGGTCGGCGTCGACCGCCTGCCCGCCGGCTACCCATGGTTCGCCTACCGGGTCTGGCAGTGGCTCTTCGCGCTCGATGACGCGGTGGCCTCCCGCGTGGTCCCCAAGGGCATCTTCTACAACTGTCTGCTCACGGCGACGACGCCGGCGTCATGACCGAGGACCTGTCCCCCCGTGAGGCGCGTGACCTCGCGCGCGAGCTCGGGGAGCGCCACCGCGAGGCGGCCGTGGCGGCCGCGGTGGGTCGGGAGGGGGTGGCCCGCGCGGAGGCGGTGGCCACGGCGTCGGGCGGCGTCGCAGACTCCCCGCGGCCGTCCCATCCCCGCGGGCGGGGCACCGACTGGCGCCGGGCCGTGCGCTTCGCCGTCGAGCGCCGCATGTACACCCCGGAGTACCTGGTGCTGTACGCGCGGTTCCTGGCCGCGCGGCTGCGCAACCCGCACGTCGACCTGCAGGGAATGGTCTTCCTCGGCCGACGCGTCGAGCTGCTGGCGCGCAAGGGCCGCGGCCGGCTCTCGCTCGGCCCGTGGTGCTGGATCGGGTCGGACAACCGGCTGCGCGCGCACGAGGGCAACCTGCGGCTCGGCCCGAAGGTGGTGATGGGACGGGACAACGTCGTCAACACCTACCTGGACGTCGAGGTCGGGATGAACGCCCTGTTCGGTGACTGGATCTACGTCTGCGACTTCGACCACGTCTACGAGCACCTGCACCTCCCGATCAAGAAGCAGGGGCTGGTCAAGACACCGGTGCGCATCGGCGAGGACGTGTGGGTGGGCGAGAAGGCCTCCATCCTGCGGGGGGCGGACATCGGTGCCGGCAGCGTGATCGCCAGCCAGGCGCTGGTGCGCGGGCACATCCCCCCGTTCTCCATCGCGGTCGGCAGCCCCGCTCGGGTGATCCGCAGTCGTCTGCCTGCGGGCATGACGCCTGACGAGGCCCTCGACCTGCAACGGCGGGGCAAGCCCGTGCCGGGGGATCCCCTGGACGCCTGAGACGTGAATCGCTGGAGCTTGCGGAGGCGATTCTCTGCTGTGCCGGGTGTGGCGGTCGCGAAGCG
>JBBDQS010000068.1:34044-35409 GCA_040905805.1 Egibacteraceae bacterium
GACCGCCCTGAGGCTGCTGAGACGTGAATCGCTCCGAGCCTGCGAGGGCGATCCTCTGCTGAGCTGGCCTGCGCGGGGCCCCCGATCGGACGGGTGGGCGGTGACCGACGCGCCTGCCCGATCCGGTACCGTAGGGCCATGACCACGACTCCCCAGCAGCGGGTCCTGAGGAGCAGCCTGTGAGCGGGATGCAGCGTTTCCGTGAGTTCTTCGTCGGGGGCGATCGCAGCTTCGGCCTCCTGCTGCTCCCGCTGTTCCTCATGACCGCATTGCTCGGTGCGACGCTGGCGGGTGCGCTGGTGATCCTGTACTACGGCCAGCAGGTGTCGCGCCTGGAGGCCGAGACCAGCGACGCCAGGGCCCAGGTGCTCGAGGCCCGCGAGGAGGTGCTGGAAGCCGCCGAGGAGGCACGCCGCGCCATCGAGCAGCAGGTGGAGGAGGTGCGGCAGGCGCTGGCGGACGACCCGCCCATCGAGGGACCGGAGGACGCGGGCGTCTACGCCATCGCCGCCTCCCATGCCAACGGCGAGCGGCGCGTCGGGTCGGGTTTCACCCTCGCCAGCGCCGACGGCGAGACGATCGTGGTGACCACGTACCGGCTGGTGGCGACCGGGGACGGCTTCGCCGTGCCGAGCGTCGATGTGCTCATGCCCGGGCGGACCGCCACGGCCCGCGTCCACAACTTCGACCGTGGACTCGACGTCGCGACGCTGGTGATGAGCGGTGGGTCCGTGCCGGTCACCGACTGGCGACCCGCGGACGAGGATCTCGGCCGTGGGGATCGTCTCTACCTCGCGGGGATCGCCGGCCCCGGGGCAGCCGCCGTCCTGCAGGGCAGCGTGGGCAGCGTCGCGCCCGAGGCGGTGGTACCGAGCATCCCCGTCAACGACTTCCTGGCCGGTGGGCCCTTGCTGGACTCCATCGGTCGGGTCGTGGCCGTGGCGTCCCTGAACTACCTGCCGTTCGGCCGCGTGGCCGGCGAGGTGGCCTACGGCGTCCCGATCCGGGCGCTGTGCCGCGAGCTGATCCAGTGCGCCGACGCAGACCAGGGCACCGCGTCACTGCGCGGAGAGGGCGGACGGGGCGAGCGGGCCGAGCCCCCCCGTGAGCCGCCGCCCCCGTTGCCCTCCCCGGAGCCCTTGCCGCCCCCCGAGCCCGAACCGGAGCCGGAGCCGGAACCAGAGCCGGAACCTGAGGACGAGCCGACACCCACCCCGAGGACCACCACCGTGCCCCGGCCCCCACCGCCCCCCAGCCCCGGCCCGGGCACAGCGACCCAGCCGCCCGCCACCACCCGACCGCCGCCCGGCTAGCAGAGAATCGCCTCCGCAAGCTCCGGCGATTCACACCTCAGCATCCCAGGGC
>JBBDQS010000069.1 GCA_040905805.1 Egibacteraceae bacterium
GGGGGCGTCTGACGCCCACCGACGACGCGAAGAGGCGGGGCCGGGCCAGACGCCCAGGCCAGACGCCGGGCCACACGGCCACCGTGAGGCGGGCGGTCCGGCCGGGCCAGACGCCCAGGCCAGACGCCGGGCCACACGGCCACCGTGAGGCGGATCGCCTTCAGGCGCCCACTCGGAGGGCTTGGCGGGTGACCGCGGCAGCGGTACCGATGACACCCAGCGTCGCCAGCCCGATGGGCAGGCTGCGGCCGTCGGGTCCCGGTGTCGGCGGGGGCAAGGCGACGGATCCCTCGGCCTCCCCGAGCGGCTGGTGTCCTGGTGCCTGGGTGCTGCCCTCGCTGATCTCCAGGTCTGCGAAGACGACCACGTTGTCCTCGTAGCTGCGCGCCGCAGGGTCGAACCGTCCCGCGCAGGTGACAAGGCGCAGCGTCGGCGCCTCGGTGTGCCCGTACACCGCCGTGGTGGGGAAGGCGTCCTTGGCGTGGGTCTCGACGCGGGCGACGCGGAAGTGCACGTCCGAGCCGTCGGCCCGCTGGACCGTCACCCGGTCTCCGGCGGCGGCGCCGGCAAGACCGAAGAACGCCCCGGGCCCATCGTGCGAGTCGACGTGGCCGACGATGACCGCTGCGCCCGGTGCCCCGGGGATCGCGCCACCGGTCCACCACCCGGCTGTTTGCGCGTTCTCGGGGACTTCCAGGCTGCCGTCGGCGTGCTTGCCCAGCGCGATCGTGTCCGCCGTGATGCCCCGCGCGGCGACGTGGACCCGGGCCGGGTCGGCCGGGAGCTGCGGCGCTGGGTCTGTCCGGCCATCCGCCGAGGGCTGGGCCACGGGCGCTTCGGCGGGTGCCGATGGCGTGGCGAACCACACGGCCATGGCCACGACCGTGCCGACGATGGTGAGCACGCCGGCGCATGCCACCGCCCCGCCGTGGCGTGAGCCAGGCCGGGCGGTGGAGGCCGGCTCCTGCGGCGGCGGCACGGCCATCAGAAGCTAGAGCGCCTGCGCCCGTACAGCGCGGCGGCGGACGGCCAGGCCCGTCGTCATGAGCGCGAGCAGCCCGGCGGCGACCGCGTGGGGGGCGCCCAGACCGTCGGTGTCAGCGGCCATGCCACCGAACCCGGCAGAGACGCCGCCGGTCGGGGGCGTCGCATCGATGACCGGGCTCTGGCCGGGAGCGGGAGCGGGAGCGGGAGCGGTGGTCGTGGGGCTCGGGTCGACGAAGCCTGGCCCCGTGGGTTGGAAGCCCTCCCCGGTGGTCGCCGCCGCCGGGCTGGCGAACCCCAGGGCGAGCGCCAGCGCGAACGCGAGCACGGTGGTGGCGAGAAGCGGCAGACGGAGCGCATGGACGGCGGTGGTATGTGTCATCTGATGACCTTCCGATCGGTTCGGGTTTGCGGGACAGGGACAGCGGTTGCCAGTCGGCGCCCCGCTGCGTTGATGCTTGGTTCGAGGCGTGCGGATGACCGGATTGGTCAACCGGTGACGGTGACGGTGCCTTGCATGAACGGGTGCGGCGTGCAGAAGTAGCGGTATTCGCCGGGTTCGGTGAACTGCAGCGCTGCGCTGTCCCCGCGGCCGTCGAAGGTGAGGTGGAACGCGCCTGTGGGCTCGGCGTCGACCCCGGCGGTCACGGTGTGACGGGTGGCGTCGGTGTTGGTCCAGCGCACCGTGTCGCCGGCCTGCACCTCAACGGTCGGCGGGACGAAGTTGAACATGGCGAGCTCGACCTCGGCGGCGGGCTGGGCGTCGACCGGGTCGACCTCGGCGACGGCCCCGGTGTCAGCAGCCGACTCCTCGGCGGCGGGATCGTTCGTGGCGGCGGGCTCGGCGGCGTCATCCTCCCCGTTGGCACAGGCCGTACCCAGAAGGACAAGCGTCACGAGGACGCTGGTGGCGGCAACGCGCATGATGGGACCTCTCGGGCGTGAGTTCGGTGTGGTGCGGACAAAGCGCCGGGGCCCACCCCCGTCGTGCACGGGAGGTGGGCCCCGGTGTCCTGCACGGCAGCGCTAGCTGTTGATCGCTGCGTTCAGGGAGTCGATGGCACCGGCCAGCGTGGAGATGTGTCCCCGCAGGCCCTCGGCCACCGCATCGGCAGGCAGCTCGCCACCGGAGATGTTCTCGAAGAACGCTCCGGCGTCACCGGTGTAGCCGGCCAGGTCCTCGATGGCCTGGGCCTGGGCCTGCTGGTCGCCGCCGGCGGTCGCCACGGCGTAGTCGACGAAGAAGCCGATGTGCTGGCGCCACAGCTCCAGGAACGCTTCGCGGTTCTCGTCTCCGGCCACCTGGCCGATGCCGTCGGCGAGCTCGACGGAGTTGGCGTCGAGCGTCGCGGCAGCCGCCTCGAATGCCGGGCTGTCAGCACCCTCGGCGTAGGCGGTCTTGACCGCCAGGCCGGCGAGGTAGACGTGCTCCTGCAGCCCCGCGGTCAGACCTGAGCGCAGCTGCGAGGCCTGCGACTCGGTGTCACCGTCGGCCTCGATAGCGGTGGCGATGCCGCCGGCGAGCACGGCAGCGCCCCCCACGACGTGGTCGGCTGCACCCTTGAGCGCGTCGAACGCCCCGGCGTCGCCGGCGGCGAAACCGTCGATCGCGGCGGTCAGCGTGGCGATGTGGCCCTGCAGGCTCTGCGCGACCGCGTCGGCCGGCAGCTCGCCTCCGGTGATGCTCTCGAAGAAGGCACCGGCGTCGCCGGTGTAGCCCTCGAGGCTGTCAAGCGCCGTCTGGCGAGCCTCCTGGTCGCCGCCGGCCTGTGCCACCGCGTAGTCGACGAAGAAGCCGATGTGCTGGCGCCACAGCTCCAGGAACGCCTCACGGTTGTCGGGGCCTGCCGCAGAGCCGACCAGGTCGGCGAGCTCGACGGAGTTCTCGTCCAGTGCTGCCGCGGCGAGCTCGAACTCGCCGCTGTCCGGGCCGAAGCCGTAGGCGGTGTCGACGGCGAAGCCGGCGAGGTAGACGTGCTCCTGCAGCAGACCGGTCAGGCTGGCGCGCAGCTCGGAGGCGCCGCTGTTCGGGTCGCCCTCCATGGCGGCCGCCGTCGCGATGCCACCGGCGAGCGTCTGTGCGGCCCCCTTGACGTGGTGAGCGGCGGCCTTGGCGTCGGCGAACGGGTCGCCGGTGCTGGTGATGTCGACCGCGAACTCCGAGGGAGCCTCCGGGTCGTCGGTCTGGCCGACATCGGCGTCGTCGGGCTCTTCCATGCCGACGTCGTCGGTGGGTGGGGCCTCGTCGTCGGTCCCGCAAGCAGCCAGGGCCAGTGCAGCGGCGGCCGCAGCCGCGAACGGTGCAGCCTTGCGGCGGAATTGTGTCATCACGATGTTCTCCTCCGGGTTGTTTTGTCGAGCGGGCCGGTGGTTGCTGTGGGCCTTTTCCCGGCTCGCACGACGGGTTCGCCGCTGGCGGCAGTGCGGATTGGCCAGGCTCCTACCGCCTTCGGAGGACGCCCGGTCATTGCGTGGCGATCCGCTTCCGCGGAGACTCGGACGCGGCAGGCTCCGGCGACCCGCTTGTCAGGAGAACACGATGAAGAGCTCCAACCGCATGGTCCTTGTTGCAGCCGCCACGATCGTGCTTGCCGCGACGGCATGCAGCGGTGACGACGCCGGCGAGTCCGAAAGCGGTGGCGCGGATGGCGAGACGGTGGTGGTCGAGGGCTTCGCCTTCGACCCCGAGCGGCTCGAGGTGTCCACGGGCACGACCGTCGTGTGGGAGAACGTGGACGGGGTCCGCCACACCGTGACGTCGGGGACCCCGGATGACGAGGACGGCACCTTCGACGTGGACCTGCCGGAGGCCGAAGCCAGCGGCGAGCACACGTTCACCGAGGCGGGGACCTTCGCGTACTTCTGCCAGGTCCACAACTCGATGATCGCCGAGATCGTCGTCACCGAGTAGGCGCGCACCGGAGCGGCCATCCGGACGGCTCACCTCTCCGAACCCCTCACGACAGCGGGGAGGCGTTCGCTCCCGCGACCGCCCAATCCCGACCACGAACGCCGGAAGGATGGTGCGGCATGACCGACCACGCCCACGTGCTGGCCGGCGCGTACGCACTGGACGCGCTGCCCGACGACGAGCGTGCGTTCTTCAGCCGCCATCTGGCGGTGTGCCCGGCGTGCCGCGTCGACGTGGACGGGTACCTGGAGACGGCTGGGCTCCTCGCGCAGGTGGTTGCCCGCACTCCTCCCACCTCCTTGCGCACCGGTGTGCTCGACGCCGCCGCAGGGATACGGCAGGACTCGTCGTCGTCGCCGCGGAGCGGACGCCGCGGGCTGCCCGACCGGCTTCGTCCGCAGCTCGCGGCGGTCGCCGGTCTGCTCGTCGCCGCGTTGCTCAGCCTCGGCGGGCTGTCGGTCTACCTCCACGAGACACCGCGGGACGCGGCGGCGGTGGCCATCGCCCCCGAGTTCCTTGCGGTGGCCCAGGCCGTCCCCCTGGACGCTCCCGAGGGCGTCGAGGTGACGTTCCTGCACGCCGCCGACGAGGGCTACCTGGTCGCCACGGGACTCGACGAGCTCGGCACGGCCGGGGACTACCAGCTCTGGCTCTTCCATGACGGGGTGCCGGTCCCCGCCGGGGTGTTCGACGTGGGGGCCGAGCGCACGGCGGTGCAGGTCCAGGCACCGGTGCGCGGCGCCGAGCTGATCGCGGTGACCGCCGAGCCGGACGGGGGGCGCGCCGCACCCAGTGGGCCGGTCCTGTTCAGCGCACCGTTGTAGCGCCGGGGGCACACGGCGCGGCGGGGCGCGCGATGATCGTCACCACGGACGGCAGATGCGCTATATAGGGCGCTGACCGGTAACCGTGGAATCGAGGATCTCATGAAGTTCTTGGTGCTCTGGAAGCTCGAGCTGGCGCGGCTGTCCGCCGAGGTCATGCGCGCCGTGGCGCGCATGCCCGAGTACGCCGACCCGCTGATCGAGCAGGGCAAGGTCGAGGTCCGCTACCACATCGTCGGGTCCCACGGGGGCGCATGGATCTACGTGGTGGACTCCAACGAGGAGCTCGAGATCCTCCTGGCCAAGTCGCCGGTCTACAACTACGCCACGTTCGAGGTCCTGCCGCTTGCCGACATGGCGGCGTATCCCGCGCAGCTGCCCGACTAGGGCGGAGGACGCGGAATGGCGAGACGCACCGCCGTCCCGCGTCCGGGCCAGGACTCGAGCTCCAGCTCTGCGCCGATGAGCTCGGCGCGCTCGCGGATGCCGGCGAGGCCGTACCGGGCGATGTCGGTGTCCGCCGGGATCCTTGCGGTGTCGAAGCCGATGCCGTCGTCGGCGATCTCCACCAGCACGGTGTCGGCGTACTCGGACAGGCGCAACACGACCTGGGTCGCCTCGGCGTGCTTCGCCACGTTCTGCAGGGCTTCCTGCGCGATGCGGTAGATCGCCGTCTCGACGTGCTCGGGCAGATGGCACGGACTGGCGTCCACCTCGACGGCGAGCCCCGGCAGGTCTCGGGCGAGGCTTTCGAGGCTTGCGGCGAGCCCGAGGTCGTCCAGGACCGGTGGGCGCAGACCGGCGATGGCGAGCCGGGTCTCCTCCAGGGCCGCACCGGCCAACGTCTGGGCGGCCGCGATCTGGCCGGCGGCGAACGCCGGGTCGTGCTGGACGGCGTCGGCGGCCGCCGAGAGGTGAAACGACAGGCTGACGATGCGCTGGCTGATGCCGTCATGGATCTCCCCGGCGAGGCGACGCCGCTCGCTCTCCTGCAGCTCGACCGTGCGCTCGGCGAAGCGCTCGAGCGCCTCCTCCCGGTCCGACAGACGTCGGTGCAGGCGGGCGTTCTCGATGGCCCCGGCCATGAGCCCTGCCACGGAGCCCAGCAGCTCGACGTCGGAGGGCGTGAACTCGCGCCGGCGCCGACTGTGCACGTTCAGGACGCCGACGAGGTGGCCCGGTGCGGCGACGATGGGCACCGAGGCCATTGACGTGAACTCCTCGCCGCGCAGCGCGGGGATGTAGCGGTAGCGGGGGTCGGCCAGCTTGTCGTCGGTGATGACCGCCGGCTTGCCGTGGGCCGCGACCCAACCGGACACGCCTTCACCGACCGCCAGCACGACCGGGGTGCTCAGCGCGTCGAACGGCGGCGTCGCGCCCCGCAGCCGCAGGGAGGTCCCGTCCTCCTCCAGCAGGTGGACGAAGCAGACGTCCGTGGCGGTGGTCTCGGTGACCAGCCGCGCCACCCCCTGCACCACGTCGTCGAGGTCGAGCCCGGCGGAGATCGTCTCGATGGCGCGCGACAGCAGGCGGGCTTCCTGTTCCGCGTCGGCCAGACCCAGCCGACCCATCGCTAGTGGAACACCCCTTCGCGCAGCGCGACCGCTGTGGCCCCGGCTCGGTCCGCCACCTCCAGCTTGCGGTAGATCGCTCGGGCGTGGCTCTTGATCGTCTCCTCGCTGACCACGAGCTTGCCCGCGATGGCCTTGTTCGACAGTCCCGCGACGAGCAGGGCGAGCACCTCGCTCTCGCGCTGGGTGAGACCGAGATGCGCACCGGGCCAGAACTCGCCGCTGTGCAGCTTGGCGGCGGACCGCGCCACCCGGCCGGCGAGGCTCGGGTCGATCACCGTCTCGCCGTCGCGTGTGCGCTCCAGCTGCTCGACGAGCTCGGCGCCCTGCACCCGTTTGAGCAGGAACCCCGCAGCCCCGAGCCGCAGGGCCTGGAAGAGGTACTGCTCGTCGTCGTAGACGGTGAGGAACACCACCTTGCAGTCCGGGTTGCGCTGGAGGATCTCCGCGCACAGGTCGAGGCCGCTGGCCCCCTTCAACCGCACGTCGAGCAGGACGGCCTCGGGAGCCGTGGTGGTGACCAGGTCGATGGCCTCGCGGGGGTCGCTGGCCTCGCCGACCACCTCGACGCGTTCCCGGTAGGCATGAAGCATGGCTCGCAGGCCATCCAGCACCATCTGGTGGTCGTCCACGAGCACGACCCGGATCGGGTTTGGCGCCGTCATAGGTCAAGGGTACGCCCCGCCGAGCCCCGAGGGTGAATCCCCCGACCTTCCCCCCCGCCGGGGGGAGGTATCTCGGACTCCCGAGCAGTAGCGTCGAAAGTTGCGATTCCTGTACCTCTCGCCGAGCTTCATGCAGGGTCGCGCTCCATTTCATGAAGCCCGGGCGCTCGGGCATGATGGGCGCCCCCCATATCTGCCACGTGCGAAGAAGGAGGAGTTGTGCCGGACAAGTTGATGCGGATCCATCGCGCGACGATGGACAAGGGACCACCCCGGCCACGGCCGGTGATGTTGGCGATCGCCGGTGACTCCGCCGCGGGCAAGACCACCTTGACGCAGGGGCTCGTCGATGCCCTGGGGCCTGGTGCCAGCAGCTCGGTGTGTGTGGACGACTACCACCGCTATGACCGCCAGGAGCGCAAGGACAAGCCGTTCACGCCGCTGCACCCCGACTGCAACTACATCGGGATCATGGAGCAGCACCTGCAGCTGATGGCGACCGGCCAGCCGATCCTGAAGCCGGTGTACGACCACACCAACGGGTCGCTCACGCGCCCCGAGCTCATCGAGCCGAACGATGCGGTGATCATCGAGGGGCTGCTACCGCTGCACACGAAGCTCGCCCGAGCCTGCTTCGACGTGAGCGTCTACCTGGACCCGCCCGAGGAGATCCGCCGGCAATGGAAGGTCAAGCGCGACACGTCCAAGCGCGGCTACGAGGCCGAGCAGGTCCTGGCCGAGCTGGAGCGGCGTGAGCCGGAGTCGGAGGCGTTCATCCGTCCCCAGCGCTCCCACGCCGACATCGTCGTGCGCTTCGGTCCCATCGAGGGCCGCGACGACCCGCCCGACACCCCGCTGTCGGCGACGGTGCTGCTGCGCCCGACGATCCGCCATCCCAAGCTGCACGAGATGATGGCCGACGTCGGCGACGGCGCGATGCACCTGAAGCTCATGCGGGACGAGGACGGCAAGCCGGTCGACGCGCTGCACATCCACGGCTACGCGCCGCCCGAGGACAGCCGCATGGTGGCCAAGGCGATCTGGGACAGCCTCGGCACCTCCGAGCCGTTGCCCGACACGCTCGGCCAGCTCGGTCCCGGCGAACGCAGCGAACCGCTGGCCCTGACCCAGCTCATCCTGCTCTACCACCTGCTGCGCCCCCGCGGATAGCGGCGTGCGCGCATAACGGGGCAGCGGATCGCGGCGGATCCGCTGCCCCGTTCCTCTTCGTCCGGTCTTGGGAAGGGACGTATACGCCATGGCCTCGTCGTCACGTAGCCCCAAAGCCGGGACGACGCGTCGGGCCCGTGGTTCCGCATCGACGAAGGGCACGCGGGGCAAGAGCCCGACCGCTGCCCGCCCGCCGGCCAAGCGGCAACGCAAGACGCGGGGTCTGCCGCTGCTGCTCGTCGGACTGGGGGTGCTCGCGGCGGCCGTGGCCATGGCGGTGTGGCCCGATACGCCGGACCCCGAGGTGGGCCCGAACGCCACCGTCAACGAGGGTGGCCCCATGTCCATCGTGGACGCGCGCAACTCGCCGGGCATCGTGCGCAACCCCACCGACCCGGACAACCTCGTGGTCGTCCACCGCATCGACCGCCCCATGTTCGGCGCGGAGGTGCACGCCAGCCACGACGGCGGGGCCACCTGGTCGGTGACCGAGCCGCCCCTGCCCGATGAGCTTGACCGCCCGTTCGCGCCCGACGCAGCCTTCGCGCCCGACGGCACCCTGTACGTGACCTACGTCAACCTGGTCGGCCAGGGCAACACCCCCGACAACGTCTGGATCACCCGCTCCGACGACGGCGGGCGGACCCTGCAGGACCCGCGGCCGGTGGCCGGCGAGCTCAGCTTCCAGGTGCGCCTCGCCGTCGGTCCCGCCGGTGAGCTGTACGTCACGTACGTCGACGCGACGGACGTGGCGCTGCTCCAGCTGGTGGGGGACGCCCCGCTCGTCGCGGTGCGCTCCGACGACGCGGGCGAGACGTGGTCCGAGCCCGTCCAGGTCAGCGCCGCCGCCCGCCCCGGGGGGGGGGCGGCCACACCGGCGGTCGACGAGGACGGCGACCTGGTGGTGCTCTACCAGGACTTCAAGGACAACGTCCGTGACTTCCAGAACCTCGAGGGCCCGCCGTGGGAGGGCCCGGCGGCGCTGGTCCTGACCCGTTCCTCCGACGGTGGCGAGACCTTCCAGGAGGGCGTCGAGTTCGAGTCGGACATGGTGCCGCCCGGGCGCTTCCTCGTCTTCCTCCCCGAGTTCCCCTCCCTCGCGCTGGCCGACGGCGGTCGGATGGCCGCGGCCTGGTCCGACGCCCGCCAGGGGGAGGAGGACGTGTTCGTCCGCCGCTCCGACGACGGGGGCCGGACGTGGACCGACGCGGCGGCGGTCAGCGACGCGCCGGCGGCGGAGCGGTTGCTGCCGACGGTTGCGCTCACCCCCGGCGGCCGGGTGGACGTGCTGTACTACGAGCGCAGCGCCGAGCGGGCGATGGACACGATGCTCGCGTACTCCACCGACGGGGGAGACTCGTTCCGGTCGCTGCGGGTCTCGTCGGAGTCCTTCGACCCGGAGACCGGCCCCGACCTCGCCGAGCACCTCGGCATCGACTTCGGCACCCGGATCGGTCTGGTCAGCGACGACCAGTCGGCGACGGGCGTCTGGACCGACAGCCGGCTGGCGGAGGACCCCGACCATGCACGGCAGGACATCTTCGCGGCGACGGTGACCCTGCCCGACGCACGCGCCGGCGCCCGGCGGCTGATCGCGGTGGGCCTGCTGGTGATGGCGCCCGGGTGCCTGCTCGTGGCCGGCGTGATCCTCCGGCGCCGGCGTCCGCGTACAAGACGCCGGCGCTGAGGACGCATCACGGCTGCAGCGCGGCGGCGGCGTAGGCGATCTGCAGGGGCGCGCACCAGATCACGATCGAGCCGATCTGCTCTGGGTCGACGTCGTCGGGCAGCACGTAGTTCTGGGTGCCGAAGGTGGTGGTGACCACACCGAGGTCGACGTGGGGTACCTCGAAGACGTCCTCGGACGTCATGGGCTCGTCGCTCTCGCTGACCCAGACGAACAGGTCCGGGCTGGCCACGGTCTGGAAGTCGGTGAACCGCAGCGCGAGCTCGCCGTCGGGCATCCGGTAGAGCGTGGCGGTGCCCTCCCCGCTCCGCTCGACGCCGTAGAACTCCCCGGTGGCCAGGACCTCCGCCTGGTCCATGCCCTCCAGGGGAGGCTCCTCGTGGACGGTGTCGACCTGCTGCTCGATGGTGGCCTCCCAGGGGCCGGAGGCCTCGATGCCGAGCTCGATGATGCCGGTCTCGATGGAGAAGGCCTCGCCCTCGTCGGGGCACTCGGCGTCCAGCAGGGGCTCGTCGGCGTCGGTGTCCAACCCCATCTGCAGCTGCCCCTCGTCGCAGCGGTAGCGCACCCGCCACTGCAGGACGTCCTCAGGGATGGGGAACTCCTCGGTGGCCGGGCCGTCGCCCGACACCGTGAGGATCTCCTCCCAACGGGGAGCCGCCCGCTCGGGCGCGTCCTCGTCGGGCAGGGCGCGCTCCACCGTCTCGAAGGGGTCCCCCAGGGCGTCGTCGTCGGCGGTGTCGTCCCCGCACGACACCAGGGCCAACACCACCGCCATCAGGAGGGCGAGGCGGCGGGCGTGGGCGCTCATCGGTCCGCCCCGTCCTGCTCGGCCCACTCGACGACCTCGGCGCCGACCGCGCGACCGAGCTTCAGCGCCTCGACGTTGTCGGGCTCGTGGTGGATGCCGCCGTACAGCCGGGAGATCGACGCCTCCTCGGCGCGCTCACGGAACAGGTCGGCACGTTCGGGGAACAGGTAGGACATGACCATCTCCGCGGCGCCCGAGTAGGCGCCGTGGCCGGACACGTAGCCGGGGAAGATCGGCGTGTCCCGGTATGGCTCCCAGTCCGGGTCGATGCCCAGGTCGCGGATGGCGTTCTCCGGTCGCGCGCCCCAGTAGGTGTACTTGGCGTCCCACGCCGCCACGGCCGCGTCGTCCATGGCCACGTTCAGCAGCGCCAGCGCCCGCGCCGACTGGGGCAGGCTCAGCCGCTGGTCGGCCAGGAACGCCAGCACCACCTCGTTCCAGATGCCCGGCGGCAGCGCGGTGCCCTCACCGCCCTCCCAGAACCTCGCGATGGCCTTCTGCTCCTCGGTCAGGTTCTGGTCGACCTCGTAGACCTCGAGCATGGCGTCGTAGAACTCCTGGGAGTCCGGCGCCGGCGGTGGGGGCGGGCGGAACTGGTCCCCGGACTCGAGCACCCACGTCTCCCACGACCCCGCCCGCGGGCTGACCGGCACCTGCACCGACCCCGGCGGTTGCGTCCACAGCCCCTCCTCGTCCGGGCGCAGCTCCTCCCAGTTGGCCGCACCCTCGCGCGTGGTCAGGTCCTCGTCGGTCACGACATCGGCCTGCGCCCGCTCCAGCACCAGCTCACCGACCGCCCTGCCGAGCTCGAGGCCGGCCTCCGCGTCGCTCGGGAAGCTCACCCCGGCGAGCACGCGCGACTCGGCGGCCTCCTCGGCCTGCTGGTGCAGGCGCGGGGCCGGCTGCTCGGGGAAGGCGTAGGCCAGGACGGTCGAGGCTGCCCCGGCGATGGCCGCATGACCCGAGGGGTAGGAGGGATCGGGCTCGGCCGCGGCCGGTCCCTCACCCGCGGTCTCCGGGCCGGGCCGGTCGTAGAGGTGCTTGTAGTGCCACGTCGCGACGCTGGCGTCGTACATCGCCGTGGCAACCAGCGCGTACGAGCGGGACGCCGCAACCGGGTCCTTGCTGCGCTGCGCGATGAAGTCCAGGGCCATCTCCATCCAGGGCGCCACGGCGGGCTCGACGTCCCACCGCTCCACCTGCTCGACGGCTTCGGCGTCCAGGGACGCCGTGGCGTCTGCCGCGGCGTCAGCGTCGCTCTCGGCCTCCGCGGAGCCAGGCTCGGGCGGAGGCGGCACGGCGACCTCGTCGGCGTCGGTCAACAACCAGGTCTGCCACGACCCGGCCGTGGGGTCCGGGCCTGCGCCGTCGCCCGAGGCGGTGCTCTGGGCGCAGCCGCTCAGCACGAGCGCGAGGACGATGAGCACACCGCCGGTCAAGCGGTGACACGGGTCGCGTACCAGCACCGTTTCGCTCCTCAGACTTGACCGCGTGGAATCCCCCACCCTGCGAAGGCGCGGGGCGGGCCAGGCGTGCAGTATCGCGCGCTCCCGCGGGGCACGCTCGCAATCGCCGCTCATTGTTGCACACCTCACGACCGGGTCACTAGAGGCGTCGCGCACTTACGTGGAGCCCTCGCGCTTTCTAGGATGGTACGTCCGCGGGCTCCTGTCGAGGGTCTGCGGGCACCCGGCCGCTCCCGCGAGTCGATAAGAACTCGTCGTGGGCGCCACCGGGCGCAACCGGGCGCAACCGCATGAGGCGGAGGGAGGGTTCCGCAGGGCCGGTGCCGCTTCAACCCGTCCCCTTGGAGAACATCTATGGCGACACAGACCGTCAGATGCGAACGCCACGGCGAATCGACGCGGCTGTCCTGCGTGGACTGCGGCCAGCCCCTCTGCCCGAAGTGCTCGGTGCGCACCGAGGTGGGCCTGAAGTGCGAGGCGTGCGCAAAGCCCGCGGTGGAGACGCCCTCGACGTTTCCCCGGCGCCGCCGGCTGCCGTTGGCGCTCGGGCTGGTGGGCCTGGCGATCGTGGGGATCGCGGTCGCGCTCTTCCTGGACTCGCCCCAGGCCGGCGTCGAGCCGGTCACGGCGGAGCCGCAGGGCACCTGGTCGCCGGCGGCCGAACCCTCGTCCATCCGGGGCACGACGGTCGCATTGCCGACCGGTGACGGCGTCCTGGTCGCGGGCGGGGGAGTGGGAGCGATCCCCCTGACCGCCGGCGAGATCTACGACCCGCAGGACGAGGCGTGGACGGCGACCGGGGAGCTCGCGCAGGCTCGGCGGGGGCACCAGGGCGTCGTGCTCGACGACGGCCGCGTCCTGGTGGCGGGCGGGTTCGCCGAGGGTGAGGTCCTCGCGACGGTCGAGATCTATGATCCCGGGACGCGGACGTGGTCGATGGCCGAGCCGATGGCAAGCCCCCGCCTCGGTCACACCCTCACGGTGCTCGACGACGGGCACGTGCTCGCGACCGGCGGGACCGGCCCGGAGGGCGCCGGCGGCGCCGGGGGCGGGCAGACCCTGCGTCCGCAGGACTCCGCGGAGGTCTACGACCCGCTCGCCGACGCCTGGCAGAGCGCCGGGTCGATGGGCGCCGCACGTTTCGAGCACACGGCGACCGAGCTCGGTGACGGCCGGGTGCTCATCGCCGGTGGGATGGGGGGCGGCGGGGAGGAGCTCGTCGCGCTGTCATCGGCGGAGCTGTACGACCCTGCCACCGACACGTTCCTCGGCACCAACGCGATGGCCGATGGGCGAGCCAACCACGCCGCCGTGGCCCTGAGTGACGGACGGGTGCTCGTCGTCGGCGGCGGGGGCGGCGAACGCGGCGACTCCTCGCTGGCGACCGTGGAGATCTTCCGCACGCGCCAGGGCAGCTGGGAGCAGGCGAGCGCGATGAGGGGCGCCCGACGCGGTGCGACCGCCACGCGCCTCGACGACGGTCGCGTGCTGGTGGTCGGTGGTGAGCTCGTGCAGGGCGGCACCAGGCGCTCGCTCGACACCGCCGAGGTCTTCGATCCCGCTGCCGACGAATGGGCGCCGGCCGGCTCCATGTCCTGCCCCCGCAGCGAGCACGCAGCCGTCCTGCTCGACGGCGGCGACGTGCTCGTGGTCGCCGGCGACGCCGCCTTCCCCGGCGAGGCGCCGGCAGCCCAGAGCTGCGTGGACCGCTACCAACCGTGATCCACGACCGCACCGACGACCGCACCGACGACGAGAAAGCAGGGACCACCCCATGGCGCTGACACGAGGGAATCGTCGCAAGCCGGACGAGGACCAGAAGAAGGAGAGCGGCGAGAAGTCGGCCGACGGGCGGCGTCGAGCCTTGATCCTGTGCATCCTGGCCCTGCCGGTGCTGATCGGCTTCTACGTGGTCGTCCTGTGGTGGTCCACTCCCCGCAGCCCGGGCGAGGAGCTGCGCGTCGACGAGTTCACCACGCTGCTGCGCCAGGGGCGCGTGCACGACGCGACGATCATGGAGACGGACAACCGCATCGTCGGCCGGTACGACGGCGGGGAGTACTGGCTGGCCTACGCGGCCGGTCGCGAGACGCTCTTCGCCCGCTTGACCAGCGCGCTGGAGGATGCCGGCGTCCCCTTCGACGTGCAGCAGCAACCGTTGAAGAACCTCGTCGTGCCGGTCACCATGCTCATGCCCGTGTTGATCCTCATCACGGCGATCCTCATCCTGTTCCTGCTGTTCCGCGGCAGCCGGGACAACCAGATGACGTTCGGTCGCTCCCGGGGCAAACGCCAGCAGACCGGGGATTCCAAGATCACCTTCTCCGACGTGGCCGGGGTGGACGAGGCCATCGAGGAGCTGGTCGAGGTGCGCGACTACCTGTCCAACCCCGATCGGTTCCTGGCCATGGGCGCATCGGTGCCGAAGGGCATCCTGCTGACCGGACCGCCCGGGTGCGGCAAGACGCTGCTGGCACGTGCGCTGGCCGGCGAGTCGGAGGTGGCGTTCTTCTCGATCTCCGGGTCGGACTTCGTCGAGATGTTCGTCGGGGTGGGCGCGGCGCGCATCCGCGACTTCTTCAAGGTCGCCAAGGAGAACGCCCCGTGCATCGTGTTCATCGATGAGCTCGATGCGGTCGGCCGCGGACGCAGCGTGGCGTCGGCGGGCGGACAGGACGAGCGGGAGGCCACGCTGAACCAGCTGCTGGTGGAGATGGACGGGTTCGACTCCGGCTCGGGCGTCGTCGTGCTGGCGGCCACCAACCGGCCCGACATCCTCGACACGGCGCTGCTGCGGCCCGGACGCTTCGACCGGCGGGTCGGGATCGACCGCCCGGACGTGAAGGGCCGTGAGGGCGTGCTGGCCATCCACGCGCGCGGCAAGCCGATGGGCGAGAACATCAACATCAGCGACATCGCGAAGCGCACCGCCGGCTTCTCGGGTGCCGACCTGGCCAACGTGGTGAACGAGGCGGCGCTGCTGGCCGCGCGCCACGGCAGCACCACCGTCGAGCCCAACCACTTCTCGGACGCCATCGAACGGGTCATGGCCGGCCCGGAACGCAAGTCGCGCATCCTCTCGCCCCAGGACCGTCACCGCATCGCCTACCACGAGGCCGGCCACACGGTCGTGTCGACGGCCCTGGCCGGGACGGACCGGGTCAGCAAGGTGTCGATCGTCGCGCGCGGCCACGGCGGTGGCTTCACGTGGTTCATGCCGGATGGCGACCAGCTCACCGTCACGCGCACCCAGCTGCGTGACCGCATCGCGGCCATGCTCGGAGGGCGTGCGGCGGAGATCATCGTGACCGAAGACCCCTCGACCGGGGCGTCGAACGACCTGGAGAAGGCGGTCACGTTGGCTCGCAGAATGGTCTCGAACTTCGGGATGAGCGAGGTGATCGGACCGTTCTCCGTCAAGCCCTACATGGTCACCGACGGCAGCGCCACGTACGGCCACTCGGAACGGGTCTCCGCCGAGATCGACGCCGAGGTGCAGGCGATCCTGCGGGAGGCTGACGCCCGCGCCCAGGCCATCCTGATCGCGCAGCGCGACACCCTCGACAAGCTGGCCTACGCGCTCATGGAGGACGAGACGCTCGAGGGTGACGCCCTCGACCAGCTGCTGCTGCCCGTGACCGACGCGGTGCCCTCAGGCAGGACCGACTGACGATGGCCTCTCCGCCGACCACGGCGCCGTGCGGTCAGCACCGCCGCCGACCCTCGGTGGCGTCCTGCACCGCCTGCGACCGGCGGGTCTGTGCCGACTGCCTGGTGCACACCCCGGTGGGGATCAAGTGCACGTCGTGCACCCGTCCCCCCAGGGGCAGGCGACCGCAGCCGGCGAGCCCCCGTGGCGGGCAGCCCGGCACGCGACGGACGCTCGGCATGGTGGCCCTGGTCCTCGGGCTGGTGGTCATCGGCGGGGTCGCGCTCGCCCTGGTCCGCGGCGGCGACACGGACGAGCCCGCCGCCGCGGGCTCGCGCGCGGTTCCCGCCGAGGGTCCCCGGGAGATCACCGTGTCGTTCACCGGGGCGGACGGGTTGGCGCTGCGCGGCGCACTGCGGGTTCCCGAGGGCGCGGACGGGCTCGTCCCCGGCGTGGTGATCATCCCCGGGTTCGGGCCGACGACGCGTGACGGCGTGGCACCGCCGGGCGGGACGCCGGACCCCCTGTACCGGGATCTCAGCCGGGCCCTGGCCGAGGCGGGTGTGGCGAGCCTGCGCTACGACAAGCGTGGCACGGGCGAGAGCGTGATGGAAGCCGACCAGCCGCGGTCCTTCGACGACATGGTCGAGGACGCGGCCGCGGCCTTCACCTTCCTCGGCGAGCGAGTCGAGGTGGACCCGGAGTCGGTGGGCGTGGTCGGCCACGACGAGGGTGGCCTCACCGCGCTGCGGCTGGCCGCGACGGAGCTGCCGGTCGGCGCGCTGGTGCTGGTCGCCACGCCCGGCAGACCGCTGGTCGACGTGCTCGCCGACGATTTCGTCGCCTCCAGTGAGGAGCCCGGGCACGGTGAGGAGCACGCCGAGGAGCTGCGAGCGGTGGTTGGCGAGCTGATCGCCACCGGGGAGCTGCCCAACCCGGGTTCGATGCGCAGCGCCCTGCGGCCCATCTTCCCGGCGGGCGAGGAGGAGTACCTGCGGGCCATCTTCTCCCTGGACCCTGCGGAGGAAGCGGCAGACGTCGCTGCCCCCACGCTGGTCGTGCGTGGCGGCGCGGACCCCGGGGTGTCGGCGGAGGACGCCGAGCTGCTCGTCGGGGCCCTGCGCGGCGACACCGACGTGCTCGTGGGGGCGCAAGCCGGGCACACTCTGGCTATCGCCGACGCCGACGCCGACGCCGACGCCGACGGCGACGACGACGACGACGACGACGGCGACGGCGACGCGACCGGCGGGGACGCCGCCCACGACCCCAACGTGCACGGCGGGGCCGCGGTCGCCAGCGCCCGCGACGACGACCTGCTGTCCGAGGTCGGTGCCTGGGTGGCGGACACGCTGGGTGTGGAATAGGCCGGGAGCCCATCCATCTGGCGGTGCGCCGCGTCCCGTTCACCGGGTTGCGCGCCGCGTCCGCCCTCCATGTCGCAGGAAGGCCCCGCCCACGGCGATGATCGCTGCGCCGAGGCCCACGGCTCCCCACCGGGGTGACCAGGCTCGCCCGTGGTCCACCAGGGCAACCGCCAGGTCCTGCACATTGGTGGTGCGGTCGCCGTTGCGGGTGTCCGCCCAGAAGGCGACGCTCGACCGGCTCTGCGCCGCCACGGCGAGCTGGCTGGAGAGCACCGGGATGCCCTGATGGCTGCCCACGCCGATGCCCGAGTCAAAGGCCCGGTCGGAGATGGTGACCGTGTCGAACGACGCGCCGCGGTCGCCCGAGGACGCGAGCACCACCTCGGCCAGGAGGTCATCGGGGTCATCGCTGCGGTCGTAGAAGACGACGTCGACCCGGCCGTCCGGTGCGACCGCCACCGCTGGCAGGAACTGCGCTCGCGGCCGCGGGGCCACGCCGACCGGTGTGGACCACGTGGCCCCATGGTCGTCGGACCAGGCGAGGAAGACGTCACGGTCGTCGCCGCGACCGGCGTCCCAGGTGGCGTAGAACCGCCCCGTGGCGGCGTCCGCGGCGAAGGCCGGCGTGGGTGCGAACTCGACGATGACGCGCTCGGGGATCACGAGCTCGTCGGCGGCGGCGACCGCGGAGCCGAAGACCGACCCGCCATCGGTAGATGCCCAGGTGACCACCCGCCAGCGGTCGTCCTCGGGGGGGCCGCCGCGACCGTCGTGGAGCGCCTCGTAGTCCACGCGGTCGTCGCCCAGGTCGAGCGCGCCAACCAGGACGCGGTCGTCCGGCGCGATGACCACCGACGGCTGGACGACGCGCCGTCCCGGCTCGGAGACCGCCACCGGGTCCGCGAAGGTGCGCCCGCCATCTGTGGAACCCGCCACGACGATGGGATTGGGCTCGGGGGCAAAGCCCAGGGGACGGTCGACACTGGCGGCGCCGGCCTGCACCCACGTGACGAGGATCCGCCCGTCCCCGGCGGCCATGCGGGCGTGGAAGGCGGCTTCGCCGGCGATGGGCACGGGGTCCCCCTCGGGCGCCCCATCGGCCGTGAAGGCCTGGAGCCACACGCCGAGGGGCCGGTTGTAGGTCCCGCCGGTGGCGGTGTAGAGCACGAGGAGGCGCCCCTCGTCGGTGAACGCGACGTCGGGCCAGTAGCAGTTGGGGGCATCCGGCGGCAGGGGAAGCTCCACGGGCTGCCAGGACGTCCCGCCGTTGGCGGACCGGGCCACCGCGCACGACATCTCGGGCGTGTCGATCCGGTTTGCCGCGGCGAGCATCCGGGGCCGCGCCGGGTCGACCGCCACCGCCGGCGAGTTGTGGGCGTTGATGCTCGGTCGATCCGCGTTCACGAACCCGTTGGCGCCCGTGCGCATCCCCGCCGTCCACGCCAGGAGGCCCACGCCCAGGACGGCGAGTCCCACCAGCACCGCTGCCAGCGCCGCCCGGTGGCGGCTCACACGGTGAGCCACACGTGCTCCCAGCGCTGCGTGCCGAGCACGGCCGACGGCTCGAACCCCTGCACGCGCGGGGACAGGAGCCAGACGTTGGGCAGGGAACCCAGCGGGATCGCGACGACCTCGTCGGTGACGACCACCTCCATGAGCGCCGCCGCGTCGCGACGGGCGCTGTCGATGGAGCGGACGGTGAAGGCCTCCTCGAAGAGGGCATCCGCAGCGTCGCCCGCACCCACGGTCCCCGAGATGGTGAGCTGTCCGCCCGGCCGGATCGAGAAGAACCGGCACAGCGCACAGGGGTTTGCGTCGGTCTGGCCGCGCAGATCCAGGAAGAGGTCGAAGGTGCCGTCGTTCACCCGCTGGTAGCGGTCCACCGGCGCGTCGCCCTGGTCGGGGATGGCCACAGCGATGCCGACCGCGGCGAGCTGGGCGCGGACCGCTTCTGCGGCCTGAGCGAGCTCCTCGGGACGGGAGAGGACCAAGGTCACCTCCAGGGGGCGACCGTCACGGCGGCGCAGGCCATCTCCTCCCGTAGCCCATCCGGCTTCATCCAACAACGCGCGTGCGGCGGCCGGGTCGTGGTCGGGGGCGGAGACCGCGGCGGCGGCGGCGGTGCCGAGGACCGCGGGCGGGATGAGCGTGTGGTTCGGCTCGCCGTGGTCGGGCCACGCCGCCCCGGTCAGCGCCACCCGGTCGATCGCGAGGCTGATCGCCCGCCGCACCCGGTGGTCCTGCAGGGTCGCCCAGTCGTCGCTCCCGCCCACGTTGAGCAGCAGGTAGGCCGACCGTGCGGGCGGCGATGCCGCGACCCGGTCCCGTCCCGACACCTGCGCGAGCGTGTGGTGGGGGACGTGGCCGACCACCTGGGCCTGCCGGGTGGCCAGCACCCGGCTGGCGTCCTGCGCCGGGCCGAAGCGAAACGTGAGGGAGTCCAGCTGGGGCGCGCCGCCCCAGTAACCGGCGTACGCCTCCACCGCCAGCTCGCTGCCCGCGGTGTACGAGCCGAAGCGAAAAGGCCCGGTGCCCGTGGGCGTGGTGGCGGGATCATCGCCGGCTCCTGCGATGGTGCCGGCGGCGCGGATCGCGGTACTCGGGTCCGCGAGCTGCTCGGGCAGGCGGAGGTTCGGCGAGGTGAGGGCGATCTCCACGGTGTGATCGTCCGCGGCGGTGACCCCACCCGGTTCCATGCCGCGGGGCGGATGCTGACGGCGGGCAACGGACTCCAGGGTCTCCACGACGGCGCCGGCCTCGAACGCGGAGCCGTCGTGGAACGTCACCCCGGAGCGCAGCCTGAAGCGCCAGCGCGTCGGCGACACCTGCTCCCACCCCTCCGCCAGCCCGGGCCCGACCCCGAACGTGGGCGTGACCCTCGTCAGGGTCTCGAAGATGCCGGGGTTGGGACCGTCGGTCCGCACGCCCACGTCCGGGATGGCGCGGCGTTCTCCCGCCGGCTCGTCCCCGGTCGCCGGTGAACGCCGCGGGCGCAGGAACGGGTCCGCCCCGACCGCGACCGTCAGGTCCTGGGTGTCAGCGCGTGGCAGGCTCGCTGCCGGCGAGGCGCCGTCGCCGTCGCTCGCGGGGGAGCTGCACGCCACGGCCGTCACCAGGATGGCCACCAGGATGGCTGCCGCACGGGTCGCGCTCAGCAGCAGAGCAGGGGTCGGTGGCAGCATCGCTCCTCGTCGCGCTCCGGACATGCAGATGCCGGGTGCCCGTCGAAGCGGGCCCCCCCCCCCCCCCCCCCCCCCCCCCGGCAGTGTGGCACGCAGCGTGCCGTGCTGCGGATGGTGCTAGTCGCGACGCACCGGTGCCGTCTCCGGCTCCTCACGGCCACGCAGCTGCTTGACGAAGGCGCTGAAGCCTGCGCCGAACAGCGCCAGACCGAGGACCCCGAGGATCGCGGTCATGGCGACGATGCCGGTCGTGCTGCCGCCGTCGGCGACCGCGGGGGTCGGAGCCGCAGGCTGCACGACCGATTCGCCACCCGGGCCGAGGATCTGGAACGACGCACGGGCCGGCGTGCCGTACATGGGCTCGCCCTCCTCGTCCATCTGCGAGGCGACGATGACGTAGTACCCGGGCTGCCCGTCCGGGATCTCGAAGGTCGCCGAGACGTTACCGGCGGAGTCCGGCGTGACCGAGGCGAGCTCCTCGCCCTCCGCACCGTTCCACGTCATCACGACGGCGGGGGTCTCACCCTCCGACGGCACGGAGAACGACGACCCCGTCACCGTGATCGAGTCGCCCGCCTGGCCGGCGGCCGCGCTGAGGTTCAGCGTCGCCAGGTTCGTGCAGGCAAAGGCGGTGCCCACGACCATCGTCATGGCCACCGCGGTGGCTACCAGAAATGTTTTCGTTCGTACACCCATCTAGATACCTCCTTCACCTCGAAGCGCTGCCTTGTGCTCGATTGCCCAAGGACGTTCGAAGGTGGACAGCCCCGATTCTCACACGGAACCAATGCGCACGGCAATAGGGTATTTCCAACTACAGCAGTGAACCATCTACATGTTGGAGACATAGATGGCTACACTCACCTAGTGGCGCAGTGTTTGTGCTGGTCAGCCGGCTGCGCCATGCGCACTCGGCGGCCTGCTCCAGGGCTCAGGCCGCCGGGCCCGCCACGTTCGGAAGGATCGACGGACAGCACACCCGATGGGGGCATCCCCGCCGCCGTCCCTTCCGCGGCGGCCGGCGTGCCCGGGTCAAGCTCCCGGTCGACGGCTGGCGGCCGGTACGACGAGGGGGACCACAGAGCCCTATATGTAAAAGGCACGCATTGACGGGCGCCAGCGCGCGCGGGAGGCTCACATGCGCTCTCGCCTGCATCGTTTGGGGCAGGGGCTACATATGCGCGCGGCGCCGGTGTGTCGGAGCGTCGCGGCACGGTCTTTGTTGCTATGGTGAGGGAGTTGGAGCCGATGAATCCGAAGCTGGTTCGAACGGGTCTGTTCGCTGCGGTGGCGTTGGTGGCGTTGGCCGCCACCGCGTGGGCTTGCGTGCCCGTGGCCACGCTTGAGGCCACGCCCGGTCAGGCGTCGCCGGGTGACGAGATCACCGTCAACGGGCGCTTCTACAACGCCAACGACGTGACACTGCATTGGGACGGTCTCGACGGGCGGGTGCTGGGCACCGTCACCCCCGAAAACCGCCTGCTGGAGGGCACAGTGCGGGTCCCGAGCGACACGGCGCCCGGCAACTACACGCTGGTCGCCACCCAGGAGAGCGAGGACGGCTCCACCACCTGGGGGATCCCCTCGCGGGCGCTCGTGACCGTCGTGGGCGAGGGCGGGGAACCGGTCCTCGGCGCGGCTGTGGGTGCGGACGCCAGCGAGCGCGCTCCAGAGCTCATGCAGACCGAGTCCGTCGGTGCCGGCGAGTTCGTGCTCGTCGCACTCGGGATCACCGGCTTCGTCCTGTTCGCCGCGGGCGCGGCTGCGCTGATGGCCGGCCGCTCTCGACGCGCCGTGGCCGAGACGGCGACGTCCGAGTAGAGCGCTTCACGCGCAAGGGAGAGTGCTCATGAAGAAGTCCACGGTCCGCCTTGTCCTGACCGCCTTCGCGGTCGCCCTGTTCAGCCAGGGCGCCGCGACCGCGCAGGAGTCACCGACGCTCACCGAACCCGTCCACGCCACCCAAGACGACCTCGTGCCCTCGCGCACGTACTCCTCGCCCACGCTGGCCGTGGACCCGGAGAACGACCGCAACATCGTCGCGGCGTTCGTGGAGATGCGCACCCGGGTGTGCGGGATCATGCGGTCCACCGACGGTGGCCAGACCTGGACTCGGCCCGACGCCCTGCCGGCGCCGGCCTCCTACCCGTTCTGCCTCCACGGCTCGGGCGGGGTGACCCAGACCCCGATGGCGTTCGGCAGCGAGGGGATGCTCTACCTGGGGCTGGCGGGCTGGGACGAGCAGGACGGGGGGATGCGCAGCGGCAACATCAGCGTGCTCGTCAGCCGCTCGGACGACCTCGGGGAGTCCTGGCAGACGACCATCGCCCGTGACGCCCGGGGCTTCGAGGACGACGACATCGAGAACAACCGGCCGGTGTCGGCCATCGCCGTCGACACGAGCGGGGCGCAGGACACCGTGTACGTCGCGTGGCGGTCCGGCAGCTTCCCGACCACGATCCCGGCCGTGGCGGTGTCGACCGACGGCGGCGAGACCTTCTCCGACCCGATCGACGCCAAGGCCGGGTTCTTCGACGATCCCGACAACTTCCCCGACGACGTTCCCGAGGACCAGCGGGTCGCGGAGAACGGGGGCGGCAACAACCCCTCGATGGTCGTCGACGCCGACGGTACGGTCTACGTCCTGTGGGAGCGGCTGCTCTCCCGCGATGTCGACACCGAGGCCGAGCGCAACAGCTACGTGTCGCGCTCCACTGACCGCGGAGAGACCTGGGAGATCTTCGAGGTCGCCCCGGAGCTGCCGAACCTCGGCACCTCGATCATGCGCTGGAGCCCGGAGGGCGGGGCCGACGGCAGCCTGCACGTCGCCTACCACGCCAAGCCCGACCAGACGCAGGGCGACGCCGACATCTACTACCAGCGCTCCACCGACGCGGGGGAGACCTGGACCGAGCCCACGCTGATCAGCGACGACGACCCCGAGGCGCTGCACTCGCAGCTGCTGCCCAACCTCGAGGTCGGCCCCGACGGCCGTCTCGAGGCGGCGTGGTGGGACTTCCGCGACAACATCGGCAACCACACCAACGACGTCTACCACGCCGTGTCGTTCGACAACGGCGAGACCTGGTCGGAGAACCGGCGCATCACCGACCAGGGGATCGACCGCAGCATCGGTCCGTGGGGCGGTGGGTTCGACATGCGCATGCCGGTCGGCATGGCGGTGAGCGACGCCCACACCATCTTCGGCTACTCGGACACCCGGCACGGGGACGAGCTCACGCAGACCCAGGACATCTACACGGCCGCGCTGCAGTACGAGCCGCTGCCGGCCACGTTCCCCCGCGTGCTGGCCTACGTGCTGGCGGCGGTCATCGGACTGCTGTTCGTCGGCTTGATCCTCGTGGCCGCCGCCTTCTTCGCTCGGCGCGCGGGCGGGGGGCCGCCGACGAAGCCGTCGCGTGGCGCACCCGAGCCCGAGAGCAAGCCGGCGCGGAGCAGCAAGCCCGCGCAGAAGGCCTGAGCGGAGCGCCGCACACGGAGGGCCGCTGGGGCCCGCGCACCGATCATCACCCGATCGGCGCGCGGGCCCCACGCACGTCGGGGGACGCCGACCACACCATCGGGGGCTCCCCACCCACGGCGCCCCGATCCGCTCAGTCCACGGTGAAGCGAAGGGGGGCGGACGCCGATCCCTCGGCTCCTGACACGCTGACCTGGCCGATCCAGCCCCCGCGCATCGGGAAGCGCTGCTCGCCGGTCTCGTAGTGCCCGGGGTCGACCTCCGTCGCCGTCGCGGTGATGCCTTCGTGGGCGTGGCCGTCCATGTCGGCCCGGACCTGCACGTCCGCTCCGGTGACGGGTTCGCCCTCGTGGGTCACGCGAACCGCGAAGGCGGTGCCCTCGAGGCGAGGCGGGTCGGGGTCCAGGTCGACGGTCACCTCGTAGTCGGCCCCTGCGGGATCCGCGGCGGGCTCCCGGACCTGCTCGTCGACCGGCTGCGGTTGCTCGTCTGATGCCCCCTCGTCGCCACCGCCCATCACCAGCAGGGCCCCGCCGAAGCCCGCCGCGGCGACGACCGCGACCACCGCCAGTCGCCTGCCTGTCCGTGGGGCCCGCTCGGGGGCGGCCGTGTCGGTGTCACTCATGGTCTCGCTCCTGCTGGTAGCGGTTGCGGTGTCCCTCGTAGGTCACGTGGCTGATCAGCCCGCCGGGGCCGACGGCGTCGTTCTGCGTGTGGTGGGGGATATGGCAGTGGAACATCCAGTCGCCGGGGCGTTCGGCGACGAACTCGACGTCGTAGCGTTCCCCGGCGCCGATCAGGACCGTGTCGGCCAGGTAGGGGGCGTCGAGCAGGGCGCCGTCCTTGGCGATGACGCGGAATCGGCGGCCGTGCAGATGCATGGGATGGGCCTGGTACCCGGCGTTGATCATCCGGATGCGGACCCGGTCGCCTTCGGTGACGACCATGTCCTCGGTCGCTGGGAAGGCCTTGCCGTTGATGGTGAACCAGTTGTACTCAGCAGGGGAGTGGCCGGCGTGGGCCGCCCCTTCCCACCCGTTGCGGCCGTCGGGCAGGCGGATCCACTCGTCGATCAACGTGACGTAGTCCCGGTCGAAGTCCGCATCGTTCTGACCGCGGATGATGAACGCCCCGCCGAGTCCCATGTCCTGCTGGCGGGCGTCGTCGAAGTGGGAGTGGTACCAGAACGTGCCGGTCGGCTGCGCCTCGAACTCGTAGACGTATCGCTCGCCGGGCTCGATCGGATCCTGGGTGACCCCGGGGACACCGTCCATCTCGTTGGGCACGTCGATGCCGTGCCAGTGGATGGTGGTCGGCGCGGGCAGCTCGTTGGTGAGCTCGATGCGGACCCGGTCGCCCTCGTCGACCCAGATCTCCGGACCGGGCACCTGCCCGTTGTAGCCCCACGCGGTCACCCACGTGTCGTCGAGCAGCTCCCAGCGGACCGCTTCCGCGGTCAGGGTGAACACCTTGACGTCGCCGTCCAGCGTGAACTCGGCGCGCTCCTGGCGGTCGGTGCGCAGGGGCAGGTCCTCAGGGTCGACGCTCGGTGGGATCTCCGTGGCCCCGCCGTGGGCGTGGTCGCCGGCGGCGTGTGCCGGGTCGACATCTGTGGCCACCGCTTGGGCCGGGTCCGCGGTGCCCCCCGGTGTGCCGGTCCTCGCGTCGCTGACCCACAGCCCCGCGCCCACGGCCAGTGCCCCGACCACGACGACCAGGACGACGAAGCTCCACCCCCCGCCGACGACAGCCCGAGCTCGCCGCACCCCCATCCCCCTAGCTCCCTCCGCGCCGACCGAGATGACGTGGAGCCAGCGTAGCGGCCGTCCGGGCCTCAGGGGTCATCGCTACAACGCCCGCAGCACGTCGGTGAAGGTCATCGGCGGGGCGTTCTCCGCCCGCTCCAGCGCGCGGTTGAGCAAGGCCTGGGCCTGGTTGGCGTAGCGCAGGAAGGCATCGGTGAGGTCACCGAAGGTGCCGGTGCCCCCGGCGACCCGGACGGTCTCGTCGAACAGCGCCGGGTCGTCGGTCCGCCACCCCGCCGCAGTCAGCCGCTCCAGCACGTAGCCGTAGCTGCTGAGGTTCTGGTTGAACGCCCGCTCCAGCCGGAAGGCCTTCCAGAGCCGGTCGAACGCCACCAGCTCGCTCAGCTGGCTCGACGCCGGGTCCGCGCCCTCCCCGGTGAGCATCACCGACACGGTGCGCTGGATCAGCCGGGTGGGGGCCGCACAGACCGTGGCGGTCTGCGCGCGTCGCAGATGACCGTGCTCCTCGGCGAACGCCACGACCTCGGCCGCCGTGGTGGGTCCCGGGCCGGCCTTGGCCACCATGTCGAAGGCCGCGGAGAACATCCCGCGACTGGCCTTGAAGATCGCGGCGATGTACGACGGCAGCTCGCCGTGCCGGCGCACCGGATCCCGTCCGCGGTGGAACAGGACCAGCGGGATGGTGATGCCGAGCTTGCTGAGGTCGGCGAGGCCCTGCACCGTGGCGTGCTGGTCTGGCTCCTGTGCGCGGTACTGCTCGCCGAGCCACGCCAGCCCGTCGAGGATCTGCGTGGTGTCACGGCGCAGCGCCTCGTAGGCGGACGTGTTCATCGGCCCGCCATGACGCGACGGGGTGTCCCGGTACGGGCATGCGGTCGCGTCCATGGCGATCCCCGCACGCACGGCTCTCCTGATCGCCCGCTCGGGAGCCGAGTCCTCCAGCAGGAGCCGCCGGTGCTCGTCGGTCTCGTCCGTCACGGTCAGCAGCTGCTCCAGGCGCAGCCCGGGTGGTCGCCGGACGGGTTCGCCGCCGCCCGCAGAGGCGTCGGCGTCCCCGGGCGTGCCACTGGCCTTGGGTGTGCTCACCGTCGACAGCCTACGTCACCGTCCCGTCGCCGGACGGGCCCTGCGGGGTCCACGACACCACCGCGGCCGGCAGGCTGCGGACGGGGGCACCCAGGCCGTCTCCCCGCTCGATGAGCCAGTCGTCCAGCAGGGGCCTGAGCTCGGCCCGGGCCTCGGCGGTGTCGGGGAGGCACAGGCTCCGCCGGTAGTCCTCCACCGCCTCGTCGAGATCGGGGAATCGGGCCCTGGCCGGCACCTCCACGATGTCGACGTCGGCGGTGACGCCGAGCGTGGCGAGCACCGCCACCGCGTCCAGGTAGGTCGGTCCGGGAGCGCGCGGCTGCCCGTGGAAGTGCCGCCAGATCGGGTCGAACAGCAGGTCGGTGCTGGCTCCCGCCATGGAGATCAGGACCCTGCGCCGCACGGCGCGGTCGAGCTTGCGCAAGAACGGTGCCACGTCCTCGACGATCGGCAGGACGTACGCGCAGACGGCGACGTCCCCGACGACGTCGCCGGACTCCTCCCACGGCGCGTGCAGGGTGCGCACGTTGGTCAAGCCCGCCCGCGCGGCGTCGCGGGTCAGGACCTCCAGCATGCCGGCGCTCGGGTCGACCGCCACGACCTCGCGGGCACGGGGCGCGAGGGCCACCGTGATGCGGCCCGTCCCGGCACCCACGTCGAGCACGACCGTGCGCCGCCCGATGTGCCGCCGCGCCCGCCGCACGAAGGGGTCGCGCTCGGCGGTGCCGGCGACCCGCTGCGCGTAGCGCTCGGCGCGGGTGTCCCAGAAGGCGGGCCCGATCCGGTCTGCCTGGGGGGACAGGCGCTCCATCTCCGCGAACTTGGCGCGCACGAGCCGCTGCCAACGGCATGCGGGTTCCTCGGGGGTGCTCACTGGCGGGCGCTGGCTCCCCTAGTCGCGTGGTGCGGGGGAGCCCCGGCGCCACCAGCTGAAGAGGGCAACCGCCGCAGCGAGCACAGCGACGACGGCCAGCGGCAGCGGCCACGCGGACGCCGCGAGCTGCTCGCTGAGCAGCATGACGGCGACGGACAGCACGGCCACGGCGCTCAGGATGGCAGCCAGGGCAGCCAGCAGCACGCGGGATCCGCCGTCGTGCCCGTCGTCGTCACCGTCCGGGGCCGGAGCAGCGCTGTCAGGGTCAGCGCCGGACGACAGGTCACGTCCGAGGACCCAGCTCGGCTCGAGGGCCGCCTGGTGGTTTGACTCCATCAGGTCGTCACCCTGCCTGCCCTTGTCGCGGAAAGCCACGGTTGCTCCCTTGCCGTTGCCGGTGTCCAGTGCGCGCGCCTGCACCACGAGCGACGCCCCACGACCAAGCCCCCAGGCTAGGCACCGCGCGCGCCGCGACGCAATAGGTGTGGCGGTCCACTAGCCCACCGTCACCGCCGTGTGGGGCCCGTCCCCTCCGGCCGTCCCGCGGGGGCGGCCGGACCACCGGCGGCGCGAGCATCTGTCCCGTTGAGCGGCGGGGCCGGCATGCCGCTGACGGCGATGGCGACGGCGTCGGCGAACGGTTGGAGCTCGTCCTCGCGCAAGGTCTCGTTCGCGACGAGCTCCTCGACCAGCCAGTCGAGGATGTCGCGATGGGCGCGCAGGAGCTGCAGTGCGTGGTCGTACGCCTCATCGATCATCCGGCGGATCTCCCGGTCGATCAACCCGGCGACCTCCGCGGAGTAGTCGGGGATGAACGACCCGTCGTCCAGGTAGGCGCTCGACCCCGGCTGCCCGAGGGCCACCATCCCGAGCGCATCGCTCATCCCGAACTCGCAGACCATCCGCCGAGCCAGTCTGGTCGCCCGACGCAGGTCGCTGGACGGCCCACTGGTCGGCTCGCCGAGGACGAGATCCTCGGCTGCCCGGCCGCCCATTGAGACCGCCAGCTCGTGATGCATGTCGTTTTGGGCGACGACCACCTTGTCGTCGTCGGGTTGGATGCGGGTGTGGCCCAACGAGCTGCCCCGGCTGACGATGGAGATACGGCTGACGGGATCCCCCTCCGGTCGCGCGAACGCCACGAGGGCGTGCCCCCCTTCGTGGTAGGCCACCGCGCGCTTGTCCGCGGGACTGAGTCGCCGGACCCGGCCCTCGCTGCCGACCAGCACCCGGTCGACGGCCTCCTCCAGCTCCAGCAGGCCGATGGCCTCCTTGCCCCGCCGCGCGGCCAGGAGCGCTGCCTCGTTGGTCAGGCTGGCGAGGTCCGCGCCGGTGAAGCCCGTAGTCTGCACCGCGACCCGATCCAGGTCGACGGCCGGCTCGAAGCGCTTGTTGGCCGCATGCACGCGCAAGATGTCGAGCCTGCCCGCCCGGTCCGGGCGGTCGACCACGATCTGGCGGTCGAAGCGACCGCGGCGCAGCAGCGCCTTGTCGAGCACGTCGGGGCGGTTGGTCGCCCCCATGATCACGACCCCCGTCGTGCTGGCGAAGCCGTCGATCTCCACCAGCAGTTGGTTGAGGGTCTGGTCGCGCTCGTCGTTGCCGCCGCTGCTGGCAGCACCGCCCCGTGCGCGGCCCAGCGCGTCGAGCTCGTCGATGAACAGGATGGCCGGGGCACGCTCGCGCACCTGGCGGAACAGGTCACGGATGCGTGCGGCGCCGACTCCGACGTACATCTCCACGAAGTCGGTGCCCGACATGGCGAAGAACGGAACGCCGGCCTCGCCAGCGACCGCGCGGGCGAGCAGCGTCTTGCCGGTGCCCGGGGGGCCGACCAGCAGGACGCCGTGGGGGGCTTCCGCTCCGATGGCCTCGAGCCGGGCGGGGTCCAGGAGGTAATCGCGCACCTCCCGGATCTCGAGGATGGCCTCGTCGACGCCGGCGACGTCCGCGAACGTCACGGGCCGTTCCTCCGCACCGCGTTTGGCGGCGGCCTTCAGAAACGCGTTGTTCCCGCCTCCGGCCCTGAAGAGCACGATCGCCAGTCCGAGCCCGCAGACGAGGATCATCGTCACCACGAAGCCCGCGATCAGGTCGATGCGCCGCTTGAACGCCTGCTGGTCGATGTCCAGCGGGATGCCCTGGTCGATCGCGGTGGTGATGAATCCGCTGGCGAAGACTGGGTTCTCGCCGGGGAGGGCGACCCAGTACTGCTCGTCGTCGCGCATGAACAGGATGCGGTTGTCATGGCTCTTGAGCACCGCCGAGGTGATCTCGCGGTTCTCGGCCCACCCTTCGAACAGGCCGATGCTGGCCTCCTCACCGGCCGTCTCGGGCAGGGCGTAGTACACCAGCGCACCGCCGAGTCCGAGCAGTGTCAGCAGCGTGAGCGACAGGAGGATCTTGGCCAGGCGGTACGGCTGGCGGTCCTTCGGGTCCTTCGTCTTTTCGGGCTTCCGCTTGCGCTGCTGCGACTGGGTCACCGCTGCTCCTACGGTTGTGGCGATGCGAGTTCGCGCGGTGGGCTCGACGGCCCACCAAACGGCCGCGGAGGACCGGCCGACAGGCCACCGGCGCCCCTGGCAATCCTAGCCCCCGTGGCTCGTGCGGGTGCGTGGATCACGCACCCGCTGGTGGTCGGGCACCCCGGGAAAGCCCGCCTGGGGAACATGCGACGGCCCGACCGGAGGCGAACCTCCGGTCGGGCCGTATGCTGCGTGAGCCGCGCTAGACCTTGATCTTGGCCTTCGCGCGTTGCCGGACTTCCGTGACCAACGCTGCACCTGACGCGGTGAGCAGACCAGCTGCCAACAGCATCAGCGGCAGGAGGGCCCACGGTGTGGTCCCTTGCCCCCCGTCGAACGGGGTGCTCTCACCGACGTCGCTCGAGAACGGAGCAGCGTCGACGACCGACGGGTCGGCCGGCTCGATCGGAGCCGTGACCGCCGCGGCGGGTGCCGCATCGGTCGTGATCCCCGCACCGGCGAGCAGTGCACGCTCTGCGGTGCTGGGCGCGTACGCCGTTGCTGCAACGCCGACGAGCTCGCCCTCAGGGGCAGGCTCGCTCAGCGGTGCCACTCCGGCCGGCGTCGACGGTGTCGACGTGGTCGACGTGGTCGCAGGGGACCCCGTCGTGTTGGTCAGCGCTGCGGGGACCGGCGTGGTGGTGACCGGTGCCACCGCTGTGGGCGCTGGCGTCTGGGTCTCCGCCGCCGGCGCAGCAGGTGCTGGCGCAGCGGGTGCTGGCGCAGCAGGGGTCTCGCTGACCGGCGGTGCCACCGGGGCTGCGACCGGCTGGTTCGCGGGCGGAGCCTCTTGGGTCGGCGCCTCCTCGAACGGTGCTGGCGGTGTGACCGGTTGCGTCGGAGCAGCGGGCTCCTCGATCGCCTCCGGCTGGGAGCCGGCAGTCGGTTCCGCAGGTTCCGCAGGTTCCGCAGGTTCCGCGGGCTCCTCGACGGCGTCGACGGCGTCAACAGGAGCCGGCGAAACAGCGAAGTTGGCGCTCCTCGCACTGAACTGGGCGGCCCGCGCCGAGATGGAGTAGGCACCAGCCGGTGTGCCGGCAGGAACCGTGACGCTGACCGCGAACTGGCCGTTCGCGTCGGCGACCGTGCTGGCGAGGACCTGACCGCCTGAGCCATTCCAGTGCACGGTCACGGTGTCGCCGGCGTAGAAGGAGGTGCCGATGACGTTCACGACACCGCCCGCCGGGACGCTAGACGGGCTCGTGGAGATACTCGCGCTGGGCGAACACGCGAAGGCCGGTGCCGCAAGGATCAACCCAATAACCATCAGCGCACCGCCGCCGATGACCAGGTACCGGATGGTCCTGGTCGGAAGGCGGGCGCTGCTTGCTGGTAGTGCTTGGCGTACTTCCATCCAAGCCCCCTCTTTCTTATGTGGTCGTTCGGGCACAGCGAACCACTGTGCCTATGTGAACAATTTATCCGGCTTCAACCCGCCGGCGCAAGGCCCGTGGTGGCGCGGCCAGTCCGTTCGGCTTCACCCCAAACCGATGATAACGGATCAAAGCCACGAGTGATGAGGGGCAAATCCCTCGGCAGGCGACGAACCGCATGCTGGCGAGCGGGGTCGGCGCCCCGCACGCGACCCAATCTGTGCGCGGGGCGCACGCCACCACGCCCCCGCAGCCTCCGACATACCGACGCCCTGCCCGAACGCGTGCGGCTGGTCCGGGTCAGCCGGGGCCCCGAGAGGGTCGCGGGTTTTCGCGAAATCGTGGGTCAACGGTGCGGTAAATGTCATAGACAGCTATGTGCTGATTTCAACTTGGCGGGCCCGAGCCGCACGACATTAGGGGAAAGGGCTTGACGGATACCTCGGGGGAGCCGTACAGTCCATCGCGCAGAAGTGGGATTCAACCTCGTTGCCATGCTCGTGGCGTCGAAGCCTTGACCGTCGTGGGCCCGGTGACGGGGGAGAGAAGCGGGCAATGCTGCGGCACAGTCCGCCGCGACTGTGTCGCAAATGTCTGGTCACGAGCAGCGCGAGCCCCGGAAGCGCGATGCGCTGTCGGGTGGTTTTTGCTGTGTTGGGCAGCTGCAGCGCACCAAATCGATACATTCCATAATGCTAGAAGGAGATGTCGCATGCAAGAGATACATCGTGGGCTGCCCCTCGGGCGGGCCATCTGGCCGCGTGCCACCATGGCGGCGGTGCTGGCCCTGCTCATGGGGCTGGCCCTGCTGGCCACACCCACCGGTGCACAGGAGCCTTCCCAGGTCGAGCCGGCGCAGTCGGTCGCGCCTGAGCTCGCGGATGTGACCGTCAGCCCCAACCAACCGGTGGCACCGGTCAACCCCCCGCCGGGCGAGGAAGCCCCCGGGCGGCTCGCCGGCGGGCTCCGGGTGAACCCCGAGGACCCCGAGCACTGGGTCGCATTCACCTGGAACGCGCACGTCGAGGCCGGCGACGCCTGCGAGCTGCACGTCTCGCGCGACGGCGGGGAGACCTGGAGCACCACCAACGACTTCCCCGCGCCGCCCGACTTCGGCACCGAGCCGCCCGCCTCCGAGGCCCGTGGGTTCTGCTCGAACGAGCGCGGTTCCGGCCGTCACAGCAGCCACGGCTCGATCGCGTTCGGCGAGGGCGGCACCGTCTACACCGCGTTCCTGGGCATACGTGAGGGCGCCGCCGGCACGTCGCTGCTGCTGGCCCGCTCGGACGACGGTGGCGACACCATCACCTCCGTGGAGGAGGGCATCGTCGGCGGGGTCGCCGGTCCCGTGGACGAGGACACCGGGCTCATCAACCCGCAGCACCCGTCGTTCAACTTCCCGCGCGTAGCCGTGGACCCCGGCGCCGGCGAGGGTGGCGAGGACCTGGTGTACGTGCAGGCCCGCGGCAGCATCGCCCACCCCACCGAGAACACCTGGACCACCAACAACATCGCGATGGCCGTCTCTGATGACGGGGGCGACACCTGGTCCCACCCGCTGGCGGTCAACCGGACCGACCAGCAGGCGGCCGACGACCCCGCTGACTTCAACGGCAGCCTCCAGGGCCAGATCGTCATCGGCAGCGACGGCACCGCCTACACCGTCTGGCAGTCCGGCGGCCGCCTGATCCGCGTCGGTTGGACCGACGATCAAGGCGCGACCTGGGAGGTCGCCGACGTGGTGGACACCCCGGGCGACAGCTACCCGCGGCTAGCGATCAACCCGAACAACGACAACCTCCACATCTCCTTCGCCTTGGAGCCGGAGCCACCCGCAGTTGAGGCGGCCACCGACGTCCAGCCCCAGGACCACTGGTTCGACCCGGGTGCCGGGATGTACCACACCACCTCGAGTGACGCGGGGCAGACCTGGAGCTCGCCCAACAGGGTCGATGACAACCTTCCCCCCGACAGCGGCGTGACCGAGCACCAGCGGCGCCACCCCAACATCGGGGTCTCCTCCAGCGGGCGGGTCGATATCGTCTGGATGGACCGCCGGCACTGGATCGAGGGCCGCACGCCCCTGATCGAGCGGGGCGGAGCGGAGCGCCCAGTCGAGCGCTACATCTGTGAGGACAGCCACTGGTCGTGCAGCATCGCGCGCACCCGTGACATCTACCACGCGTTCTCCACCGATGATGGGGAGAGCTTCTCCACCAACGTGCGCCTGACGGACTACTCGAACAACGACGACCAGGGCTGGGAGCAGCAGCAAGGCGCGTTCTGGCACCACGGCATGGGCCTCGACCACGCCGGCGACGACATGGTGGCGGTGTGGCACGACAGCCGCCGTGGCAAGGCGTTGCCCGGGACGTTCAAATTCTCATTCGTACCGTCCCCGATTGCGTTCCGCGCTGCGGAGAACGAGGACCTGTTCTTCACGCGTGTCCGCTACGACGATGACCCCGACGGACTGCCGCTGGTGGAGACCTTGCCCGAGGACAACGCCGTGGACGTGTCGGTCGCACTGAGCCAGGACATCGGCTACCCCGGCGGTGGGCAGTCCCGAGGCACGGACCGCACGGGCCCGATCATGGCTACCAGCCCGCACGCCCAGGCAGTGGTCGTCAACGAGGGCGACTGGGCATCCGCGCTGGTCGGCAGCGTGCTCGCCCGTCGCTACATGGGTCCGGTGCTCGCCACCCCGGCGAACGCGCTGCCCGCGGTGGTCTCCGACGAGATCGACCGCATGGAGCTGCACCGGCGTGAAGAGGCACCACGTCCCCTCCCAGATGGCACCGATACCAGTGACATGGTGGACCAGGCTGGGCTGACCGGGGTCTTCATCCTCGGCGCCGCCGACGACGTCAGTGCCGGGATCGAGACCGACATCGCGGCGCGGGGCCCACTGGGCACCGACGTCGAGCGCTTCTCGCAGGAGCCGGCAGAGATGGCCGCCGAGGTGGCTCTCCACCTCGACCCCCGACTGACCGCGGCGGAGGGTGAGCCGCCCGGGCCCGCATTCGACGCCGTGGTGATCGTGAACCCTGAAGACTCCGACAGCGCAGGTGTCGCGGCGCTGGCAGCCGGAAAGCTGTTGCCGGTCCTGTTCGTGAACCCCGACTCGATCCCGCAGGACACCGAGGACGCCCTGGACGCCCTGGACATCGACCGCACCATCGTGGTCGGTGACACCGACGCCATCAGCGACGCGGTCCTTGGCGACCTGCCGGGCGCCAACCGGCTGACCGGTGCCGACGCGTACGAGCTGTCGGAGGACATCGTGGAGGAGGGCCACGACCGCGGCCTTCCGGCCAACATCGTCTACGTCGTGGACGATGCCATGCACGCCGCGCTGGCTGGGTCGTCGGTCGCACGCGCCGGTGGGATGCTGGTGCGGGCACCTGACGCGCACCCGCAGGACGCGATGGACACCATGGAGACCGCCGGGTTGGAGGACCACGTCGACCGGATCATCCGCTTCGGCGCCGACGTGCTGGCGCCGGTGTGGCCAGACGGCGCGGAGCTGACCGCGACGGACATCACCCAGACCAGCGTGACGTTGTCGTGGCCGTCAGCAAGCGACGACACCGCGGTGGCCGGCTACCACCTGTTCCAAGACGGGACGGTCATCGCTGACATCGAGGGATCGCCGGTGCCGACCAGCCACACGGTCACCGGCCTGACGCCGGGGACCTCCTATACCTTCACGGTGGAGGCACACGACGCGGAGAGCAACGAGTCCGGGGACGGACCCTCGACGACCGCGACCACCCTCGAGGTCACGCCGGACCCCGACCCGGACCCAGACCCCGACCCCGACCCCGACGCGCAGGCGTGTGACCCCGCCCTGGTGCCCGACTCGCCGTTCACCGACATCGCCGGCAACACCCACGAGGACAACATCGCCTGCATCGTGTGGTTCGGGCTGACCCAGGGCACCACCCCCACCA
>JBBDQS010000070.1 GCA_040905805.1 Egibacteraceae bacterium
CGAGATGCAGTTCGACGGGTTCACCTACCCCGCGTTCGAGCAGATCGTCAGCCACCTCGCCAAGATGCGGAACCGCTCGCGGGGCACCGTGCAGGTCCCCGTGGTCGTGCGCATCCCCTACGGGGGCGGCATCGGTGCGGTCGAGCACCACTCCGAGAGCCCGGAGAACTTCTTCGCCCACGTCGCCGGGCTGAAGGTGGTCTCCCCGGGGACGCCCGGCGACGGGTACTCGCTGCTGCGGGAGGCGATCGACTCCCCGGACCCGGTGATCTTCTTCGAGCCCAAGCGGCGCTACTGGCTGAAGGAGGACATCGACCTGCCGATCGCCACCGAGCCGTTCGGCCGGGCCGTCATCCGCAGGCCGGGGCGCACCGCCAGCCTGATCGCCTACGGACCGATGGTGCGCACATGCATGGAGACGGCCGAGGCCGCCACGGAGGAGGGCTGGGACCTCGAGGTCGTGGATGTCCGCACCCTCGTGCCCTTCGACCACGACACGGTGGTCGAGAGCGTGCGGCGCACCGGGCGGGCCATCGTCGTCCACGAGGCGCAGGTGTTCTCCGGCTTCGGTGCCGAGGTGGCCGCCCAGGTCGCCGAGCGGGCGTTCTACCACCTGGAGGCGCCCGTGCTGCGGGTCGGCGGGTTCGACGTGCCCTACCCCCCGGCCAAACTCGAGCAGTTCTACCTGCCCGACGTCGACCGCATCCTCGACGCCGTCGACCGGTCCCTGCGATTCTGATGATGGCGACGAAGGGCTTCTCATGGCGATGAAGGACTTCCTGCTGCCCGACCTCGGTGAGGGGTTGACCGAGGGCGAGGTGGTGCGCTGGCTCGTGGCGGTCGGCGATGCCGTCGTGGTCGACCAACCGGTGGCCGAGGTGGAGACCGCCAAAGCCGTCGTCGAGGTGCCGAGCCCCTTCGCGGGGACGGTGGCGGCGCTGCATGCCACCGAGGGCGACGAGGTGGCGGTTGGCCAACCGCTGGTCAGCGTCGAGGTCGAGGGTCAGGAGGGGGGTGCCGGCGGGTCGGGCGCCTCCGACGCCGGGGCCGGCAGCAACGGCGAGTCGGGCAGCGTGCTGGTCGGCTACGGCACGGGCGGGGGTCGGGGCCGCCGCCGCCGTGGCGGCGAGCAGCCGGCCGCGGTCGCGCCCCCGGGCGACCTGCCACGCGCGAAGCCGCCCGTGCGCAAGATGGCCAAGGACCTCGGGGTCGACCTCGCCGACGTGCCGGCGTCCGGGCCCGACGGCACGATCACCCGCGACGACGTGCGCGCCCACGCCGAAGGGCCGGGGGCGCCCGCGGCGTCCCTGGACGCATCCGCTGGCGAGACCGAGCCGGCCCCGGCGGCGCAGGGCGCGCACCGGGATCTCGTCGAGCGCATCCCCGTGCGCGGCGTGCGCAAGCTGGTGGGGGAGAAGATGACCCGGTCCCGCCGCGAGATCCCCGAGGCGACGACGTGGGTGGACTGCGACGCGACGGCGCTGATGGAGCTGCGCGACGACCTGCACGCCGACCACCCGGACGTGGGGATCACCCCCCTGGCGATCATCCTGCGCGCCTGCGTCGCCGGCCTGCGGGAGTTCCCGATGCTGAACGCGCGCCTGGACACCGACGCCCGGGAAATCGTCGTCCAGCGCTTCGTGAACCTGGGTTTCGCCGCCCAGACCGACCGGGGACTGGTCGTGCCCGTCATCAAGGACGCCGACCGCCGGTCCACGCTGGACATCGCGACCGAGCTGCGCCGCCTGGCCCGCGGCGCCCGGGACGGCACGCTCACCCCCGGGGAGATGACCGGGGGGACGTTCACCGTCAGCAACTACGGCTCGTTCGGCGTGGACGGCGCGAGCGCGATCATCAACCACCCGGAGGTCGCGATCTTCGGGACGGGGCGCATCAGCGACGGACCGTGGGCGGTGGACGGCGCCGTCACGGTCCGCAAGGTGATGCAGCTGTCGATCTCGTTCGACCACCGGGTCGCCGACGGCGGGGAGGCGGCCGGCTTCCTGCGCTACGTGGCCGACTGCGTGGAGAGCCCGACGAGGCTGCTCGCCGCGCTCTGACCGCCCACGGCGTCGGCATCCCAGATCGGGTGGCCGGGCCGCTGCGGCCGGCGACTTCGTGCGTCCGCGACCTGGCTGACTACCATCGGGGAGGCACCGCGCCACCCTTGCGCTGGTGCTCTCGGCCCATGCACGGCAGTTCGGAGCCCTGGTGTCCCACGACCAGCAGCGTCCAGCCCCACGACCCGCACCCCGCCGCACCACCAGCGCCTGGCTGCAAGAGACGCGCACGCGCGTCGCGGCCGGGGTCTTCACCGCCCTGGTCGTCATGTCGCTCGCGGTCTTCGCCATCGCCGACGCCGACAGCGGACCGGTGACACTCAGCTTGTCCGAGCTCGACGAGCGCATCATCGTCGGCGAGGCGGTCACGCTCACCCTGCAGGATCGCGTGCACACGGCGACGGTGGAGCTCACCGACGGCACGCTGGCCGAGTCGTCGTACCCTGAGGGCTTCTCCGCCGCGCTCGTCGAGTCCGCGCTCGCCGCCGATGTCGAGGTGACCGTCGAGCGAGGCTCCGCGATGCCGCCGGGCGCCCTGGTTGCCCGCCTGGGGGTGTTCGGCGTTCTCGGTCTCGGCCTCTTCTTGCTGCTGCGCGCCAGGCTGCGGTCGACCGGCATGCTCGGCAGCCGTCCACGGCAGGTCACGTCGCCGGCCACGCGGTTCGCCGACGTCGGAGGGGCGGAGGAGATCACCGACGAGCTCCGCGAGGTCGTCGCCTACCTCCGCGACCCCGACCAGTTTTCGCACCTGGGGGCCCGGGCGCCCAAGGGCGTCCTGCTGGTGGGGCCGCCGGGAACGGGCAAGACGCTGCTCGCCCGCGCGGTCGCCGGTGAGGCGGACGTACCGTTCTTCTCCCTGTCCGGCTCGGACTTCATCGAGAAGTTCGTCGGGGTCGGGGCCTCCCGGGTCCGGGGCGCATTCACGGAGGCGCGCAAGTCGGCGCGGGCGATCGTGTTCATCGACGAGCTCGACGCGATCGGCAAGAGCCGTGGCGGGGGACTGACGAGCAACGACGAGCGGGACAACACCCTGAACCAGCTGCTGGTCGAGATGGATGGGTTCGCCGAGTCCCAGATCGTCGTGCTCGCAGCGACCAACCGCCCGGACACCTTGGACACCGCGCTGATCCGCCCGGGGCGCTTCGACCGCCAGGTGAGCGTCGGCCCACCCGACCGCGCCGGCCGCGAGGCCATCCTGCGCCTGCACTTCGGCGACCGGCCCCTGGGCGCGATCGACCTGGCCGAGGCCGCGCGTCGGACGCCGGGGTTCACCGGCGCGGACCTCGCCAACCTGGTCAACCAGGCTGCGCTCGCCGCCGGGCGCGACGCCGCCACACGCATCGACCAGCGTCACGTCGACGCCGCGATCGCCACCGTCATGCTCGGCCCGGAGCGGCGCAGCCTGGAGGTCCTCCAGCGCGACCGTGAGATCACGGCGTGGCACGAGGCGGGCCACGCGGTGGCCGCATTCCTGGAGCCCCACGCGATGGACCCGGCCGGCGTCTCGATCGTGCCCCGCGGGCACGCCGGGGGGGTCACATGGATGACCGGTGACGACCACCAGTTCCTGCTGGCACCGCAGGCCCGGGCGCAGCTGGTCGTGGCCATGGCCGGCCGTGCCGCCGAGGAGCTCGTCTACGGCGCCGCCTACACCCAGGGCGCCTCGGGTGACCTGCGCTCGGCGACGGGGCTCGCCACCCGTATGGCGGCCGAGTTCGGTATGTCCGAGCTCGTGGGGCCGGTGTTCATCCACGAGGACGACCGGCGCCTCGGTGAGACCGCCGACGTGCTGCGCAGGGCGGTCCGCGAGCTGCTGGTCGCGGCGCTGGAGGGGGCCCGGGAGCTGCTCATCGGCAACCGGGTGCTGCTCGACGCGGTTGCGGAGGAGCTCCTGCAGCACGAGACGCTGAACGCGGCCGCGCTGCGGGGCATCGTCGACCGCGTCGACCGCGTCGACGGCCGCCGGCCACTGGCCGGTTGAGCCCGGCTTGCGCGCCCGGGTCAGGGCAGGCGCCGGCGGACCGCGTCGACCAGGCCGGTCGCCCCGGGGATGCGCAGACGCCAGGCCACGGCGAGGTACACCACGCCGAGCACGCCCGCCGCGACCGGGCCGGCGACCAGCGGCGGCAGGTCGTCCAGCAGCGGGCGCGCGGCCACGCCAGCGGCGGCGGCCGGCGCGATCGCCAGGACGGTGCGCCGCAGGTCGCCGCCGCCCAGCCGCGTCACACCGATCCGCCGGCCCACCGCCCGGCGCAGCAGCAGGTACTCCAGCCAGGCCCCCACCGCCGCCCCGAGGGCGAGCCCGAGCGCCCCCAGCCGCGGCACGTCCGGGGCGCTGTCGCGCATGGCCGCCGGCAACGGCGAGAACGCCGGCAGGTCGCCCATCAGGGCGACCCCGTCCGGGCTCACGCCGACCCGGTCGAGCTGCAGCATCAGGACCGCGCCTACCGCCGCCGAGATGGTGACCCGCAGCGCGCTGATCCTGGCCGGCGTGGCCACGTTGCCGATGGCGTAGAGGGCCGATTGGAGGAGCCGGGAGCCGGTCGAGGCGAACAGGCCCACGCTGTACCCCGCGAGGATCCCCCACACCTGCAGGGTGGCTGCGGTCCCGAACTCGCCGGTCTGGAAGATCGCGCCCACGACGAGGTCGCCGATCGCGAGATACACAGCGATGGTGGGCACGACGAAGAAGGCGATGCGGGCCAGTCCGCTGTCCAGTCGAACGAGGAGCACGCCCTGGTCGTCGGCGGTCGTGCTGGAGAGCTCCGGGAGCTCGGCGGCGGCCACGCTCATCCCGAACAGCGAGATCGGCAGCAGGTAGAGGATCTGGGCGTACCCAAGGGCGGCGAGGGCCCCGGCCACGAGGAAGCTCGCGAGGAGGGTGTCGACATAGGCCGACAGCTGGACGACCCCCCGGCCGGCGACGACCGGGCCGAACGCGCGGACGGCCCGGCGCACGCCGGGGTCGCCGGTGCGCAGGCTCGGACGCAGCCCGGGCACCAGACGCACCACCTTCGGCAGCTGCACCGCGAACTGCAGGACCCCCCCGGCCAACGTGCCCCACCCGAGCGCCGTGGCCAATCCGGCGAGCGCCGCGGATTCCTCCGAGCCGCCCCGGAAGACCGTCAGGCCGAAGCCGACGAGCACGGCGACCTGCACGGCGTTCAGCACGACCGGCGCCACGTAGGACAGGAAGAAGTGGCGGTGGCTGTTCAGGACCCCGAGGCACCACGCCGAGAGGACCAGGAACCCGATCCCGGGTGTGACGATGCGCACCAGCGTCACGGTGAGGTCGAACCGGGCCCCGGTGAACCCCGCGGCGATCACCCGGGTGATGGGTTCGGCGAAGAGCACACCGACGAGGACCAGGCTGCCGGTCAGGGCGGTCAGCAGGCCGGCGATGGCCCCGGCGACCACGCCGGCGTCCCGCTGGCGTCCCTCGGCGAGAAGCCGGCTGTACACGGGGATGAACGAGGCGGAGAGCACACCCTCGCCGAGGAGGTTCTGCAGCAGGTTCGGGATGCGCATCGCGGCGCGGAACGCGTCGGTGGCGAAGCTCGTGCCCAGGAAGTGGGCCATCGCCCGCTCGCGGACCAGCCCGCTGATCCGTGACAGGAAGATCCCCGCTGCCACCAGCGTGGACCCGCCTCGGGAGGAGGCGGCGGGCCGATCCGGGTCCGCCACACGTGCACCGTTCGTTCGATTGCGTGGCGGTGATGCTACGGGGCGCTTGTCGAGGTCACCCACCCGCGAGGTGTCGGGCGAGGAATGCTTCGGCGGCCGCGCGCAACCGCATGCGGTTGGCGGGCGTCGTGAGGCGGCCGCCCTCGCCCTCGAAGACGAGGTGGTCGTGGTCGAGGCCACGGTCGCGCAGCACGGCCACGAGCTCCGCGCTCTCGGCAGGTGTGACGCGCGGGTCGTCGGCGCTCTGGGCGAGGAGCAGCGGAATCGAGAGGTCATGGGCCCGCGACAGGGGGGAGCGCGCCCACAGCATGTCGGCGTCGGTGTCGGGGTGGCCGATGCGCCGGTGGAGCATGGCTCGCCGCGACGCCGGATGCGGCGGCACCGCGCGGAGCAGCGTCAGCAGGTTGGCGGGGGCGCAGGCGGCCAGCGCACAGGTGAACCGCTCGGGGGTGACGGTCGCGGCGCACAGGGCGGCGTAGCCACCGTAGGAGCTAGCCCGAGTTTCCTGGATAGCCGTGCGCTGATTGGTGTTTGTGCTGGTCAGC
>JBBDQS010000071.1 GCA_040905805.1 Egibacteraceae bacterium
CAGGGCGTCGTCGATGCCCTGGGTCTTTAGCCACGTGAAGAGGAAGTGCCGCAGCCGGTGCGGGGGCATGTTGTGCTCGAGGCCGGCCTTGGCGGCGTAGCGGGCGAGCAGCGCTCGGACCCCTCGGGTCGAGTAGGGCTTCTTCCAGCTGGACTCGAACAGGAAGGCCGCCGCCTTGGCTTGCTGCGCGTCGATGTGCAGCGCCAGGGTCTCCTTGAACGAGCTCGGGAAGGGCACTGTGCGGTCCTTGGCCCCCTTGCCCTGGGTGATGCGGATGCGACAGGCATCCAGGTCGACGTCGTCAATGCGGATGCGCACCAGCTCGGAGACCCCGACCCCGGTGAACAGAAGGGTCTTGATGAGGACGATGTCCTGGCCTCGCCGGCCGGTCCAGACGACCTCGTAGTAGCGACGGATCTCGGCCTCGGTGGGAACATACGGCAGCCGTTTCGGCTCCCTCTGCACCTCGACCTCCAGCTCGGTCCGCAGATGGCGGAACACCGCCTTGAGGTAGGCGTAGTCGGGGTGTTCGCCCCTGAGGTGCTTGGCGAGTTGCCGGGCCTTGCGCTTCGGAGGGGTCCGAGGGACTGCGGAGTCCGGGACAGGGTCGCTCACGCCGTGGCGGCCAGGTCGAAGTCGAGGTGACGGTCCATGTCCAGCTCGAACAGGCCGTAGGGGCGAACGTTGGACCAGAACAGTGCAGTGAGGCCTTCCCACCCCGCCATGACCAGCCGCGCGTCGGCCGACCCGTCAGCAGCTGACCGACCACCCGGGGGGGCTCTCTTGCCATGACCGACGCCACGCCGCCGTCCAAGAGACCGGAGATGGACGCGCTTCATGGTTGCGCCGACTACTTGGTACGCCAGGCGAACCGGCTAGTCCAGGAACTGCAGGTACTCGCCCGCCCGCCACATCTCGATCGCCCTGAGCTAGCACCAGAAGAAGTTGACCGGTTGGTGCAGGAAGCCCGGTGGCTAGGGGAGCGCACAGCCCGCCTCTGGACGCAGGTGCGCCACCACCGCCGCCTTCGCGACGACGACGCACCGATGCACGAATTCCAGGTGACGCCAGCCCGCCCGCGCCACGAGATCGCCGCCGACGCCCGCAACACCGCCGAGCTGCTCTCGCTGCTCGCGGTCCGGGCCAGCCAGGTGTACCTGCCTGCGCCGCAGAAGCTGCAGGACGCCATCACGGGGCTACAGCAATGGGCTGATGCCCTGTACCAGGAGCCCTCAGACGGCGACGGCTAAGGACCTGGCGGGGGCAGCAACCGTCTTCCGCCCACGCCGCGGCCGCCTACGGACACATACGACCTTGACGGCACGGCGGCGACCCTGATCTTCGCGGGTAGGGGGTTGATGGGGGCCCCCGCTACCACCAGACCCACGGCGACTGTCGCAGCCCCTCGACCGTTCGCACCCTTTGCACGCCAGGGGTTGCTCCCCATCACCTCGTACCCGCCGCGGTGTCGGGGCGCGACCACGCGGTCAAGATGGAGCGCCCCGGACGCGGCCTTCGGCCCACGAACGAAACCCCGGGCGACGGCGCCCCTGCCGGGTCTGCGGCGTGTCTGGTTGACTGGCTAGCACCCGCCGGAACCGCCCAATCCAGACATGCAGGAGCGCGGCAGATGCGACCCGACGACGCCAGCACCTCAAGCGCCCGAAGCGCGCGCGAGCCGGGCAGTCACACCCCCGGACCACACTATGGCTGTGGGCCCAAGCGCAGGAACGACTGAAACTTCCGACACGGGCACGAGTCGGCGCTAGCAGCGATCGGATCCCCAGGGAGGCAGAATCCCACAATGAGTGCCGCCGAGACACTGGCCACCGCCCGCCAAGTCCTAGCGGCCGTGGGGTACGCAGATGACGCCATCGCCTCGGGTTACCCCGTCTGGCTGGGGCGGGGCAACGGTGTTGCCGCCGTCGAGTTCGTGGCCTTCGGCCGCTCAGCGCCGCGAGATATGTCGACCGCGCTGGTTGCAGTCACCTCGGACGCACTGGATCGTGCGCGGCAAGTGGCCGAGACCATCGCCACCCCGTACTTCATGGTCGCAAGCGGAAACGGCCTGGACCTGTGGGTCGCCGGCGGGGAGCAACCGTGGATACCGACCGTCGGCCTCGCTGACGTCGACCGCCTCCGGGCTTGGCTACGTCCTGCTGTAGCGCTGCGCGCCAAAGTTGGCCTCCGGCAGTTGCCGCTCTTTGACCTTCCCGTTAACTTTCTCGCCGCTGCTCGCTCGCGATCCGCCGAGCAGCTCGCACCCATCGTGGGGGAAGCCCTGGAGGCTGCCACCGACGCCCTAGTCCCCACGAATGTTGACGCCAAGCCTGGTCAGGGAAAGCGGTATCGTCATAGTCGAGCGGCGCTGTTGGTGGTCGGTGCGTTGACGACTCTCGTCATCCGCGACAGAGGAATGGTTCAAGCGGCGGGGATGGAAGATCTGATCGATGCAGTAGCGCGACAACATCCCTCGTCGTTTAACTGGTTCGAGAAGTCGTCCCGCCGCGAGCGGGCCATCCTCGTGGAGTTGGTATCACAGCTTGGTAGTGGAATCGACTACCAAAGCCTGGATCCGTCCATCCTGAGCCACGTCTACGAGCAGGCGCTCGTGAACGAGGATGACCGCAAACGTCTTGGCATTCACTACACGCCTCCCCGGTTGGCGGCGCAGCTCCTGAACGGCCTGCCAGTCGAGCTGGTGGCGCCTGAGAATCGGCACGTGCTGGATCCTGCTTGCGGATCGGGGACGCTACTCGTCGCAGCCCACGACCGCCTTCGAGACCTGCAGCCAGTGGGTTGGACCGAAGAGGATCGACACCGCGACCTGGCGGTGCACCTGCAGGGCTTCGACATCGATCCTTTCGCGGTCGAGATCGCCCGGCTCACGCTGCTGTTGCACGCCCAGCCCGCCGGTAACGGCTGGCGGATCATTTCAGAAGACACTCTCCAGCAGCCTGCTCCTAGTCCGCCGCCGCACATCATTGTGAGTAATCCGCCATGGGAGTTCAGCAGCGGCGGGAAGCGTTCGCAGAAGGCCGATCAGTTCATGACGTGGAGCATGAGGACACTCGCTCCAGGCGGCCTGCTTGGCATCCTCCTCCCGGGTTCCTGGATGACCGCGGACAGCAGTGCCTCGGTCCGCGAGGAACTGCTCGAGACCTTCGAGGTATTCGAGATGTGGCGACTGCCCGAGGGCACCTTCCCCACGTCTGGCGTCTCAACGACGGCCGTGTTGGCGCGGAGACGCGGCGGCCTCAGTGGACGTGGAGCCCGGGTCGTGCGAGAGGTGGACCTTCCTGGTCTTCCGGAGTTCCTGACAAGCGGCATCGCGAAAGTTACCTACGTTCTCCCTGGGGGTTCGGGAACCCCGCTGGCCCAGGATGTTCATTAAGGGTGGCGTGAGGGCGGGGTAGGTTCCCACGAAAAGGCCCCTTGACCTGCAAGAATCCGAGTTGTTCGCACCAGGATTCCGAGGCCAAGGGGCGCACCTTGCAGGTGAAGAGTAACAGGCTGTTCGACATCGGTGGGCGACGGGTGGAGGTCCGCGGCGACGCCGAGGGGGTGGTGTCCCACGCGGGGGTGGCGTTGCTGTCGGGGCTGGCCGACCGGGTCGGGCTGACCCAGGCGTTGGGCGAGCGCCCGCGGGCCTGTCGCCAGCGCGCCTCGGCCCACGACCCCGGCGAGGTGCTGCGCGACATGGCGGTGGCGCTGGCTGACGGGGCGGTGTGCGTGTCCGATCTTGCGGTGCTGCGTGACCAGCCCGAGCTGTTCGGCCAGGTCGCCTCGCATGCCACGGTGTGGCGCACCTTGGACCGCGTCGCCGACGACGAGTTGGGCGGCGCGGACGCGATCGCGCGGGCGCGCGCCGACGCCAGAGCGGCGGTGTGGCGCCAGAGCGGCCCGCCGCTGGTCGACGGGATGGTGGTGCTCGACTTTGACGCCACGATCGTTGGCGCCGAGTCCGACAAGGTCGGCGCGGCCGGCACGTTCAAGAAGACCTACGGCCACCACCCGCTGCTGTGCTACGTCGACCACGGCGACGGCACCGGCGACCCGCTGGCGGGGATGCTGCGTGCGGGCAACGCCGGGTCCAACACCGTGGACGACCACCTCGACGTGCTGGACGCGGCGCTGGCGGCGCTGCCGGCTATCCCCGAGGGCACCCCGATGCTGGTGCGCGCCGACGGCGCCGGGGCCACCCACGGGTTCGTCGACGCGTTGCGCGCCAAGGGGATCGCCTTCTCGGTCGGCTTCGATGTGACCGCCCCGGTGCGCGAGGCGATCGCCGGCCTGGACGCCGCCGCCTGGGCCGACGTGGCCGACCCCGACGCGCCCAACCGCGCCGAGCGACGCGCCAGGCCCAAACGCTGGCGGCTGCCCGTGGCTGCCAAGCCCCGCCCCCAGGTCGCCGAGCTCGACATCGACCTGACTACCAACGGCTGGCCGCCCGGGTCCCGGCTGATCGCCCGCCGTGAGGCCCGCAGCCCCGGCGAGCAAGCCCAGCTGGGCGACCTCGACGGCTACCGCCTGAGCGTGTTCCTCACCGACTGCACCGACGACGTGGCGACCTTGGACCGCCGTCACCGCCACCACGCCCACGTCGAGCAGCGCATCCGCGACGCCAAGGACACCGGCCTGTCAAACCTGCCCCACTTCGACCTGGCACTCAACGCCGTGTGGCTCGAGCTGGTGCTGTGCGCCCAAGCGCTGAACGCGTGGAGCCAACGCCTGCTGCTGACCGGCACTTTGGCCGCCGCCTCGCCCAAGACCCTGCGCCACCGGCTGTGGCACACCGCCGCGCGCGTCACCCGCCACGCCCGACGCACCGTGGTGGCCTACCAGCGGTCCTGGCCGTGGACGCCTGACCTGCTCGCCGCGTTCGACCGGCTCGCCGCCGTGCCGCCCGCTCCCGGCTGACCGCCAGCGCACCGCCCCCCACCCGACGTCACGCGCACCCCCACCGTGCGCAAGCCCGCCCACAAACCCCGCCCGGCAACGCTCGGGGCCTCATCCGGGGTGTCCCAGCCCTCCCAGGCGACCACACAGTCCGCCGCAACCCCACCCACACCCCCTCCGGGCCTGTTCCGCACCCCCCAGCCGACCCTGGGGGGCCGCCAGCGTCCCGTGAGGCACGCCAGGCCCCCTCCCCACGGCCCTAATGAACAACTTGGGAAGGAGGTGGCACAGGCTGCTTTTGGGCCCCTGCTGTGACGGTGATCGACGGCCCTCGCTGCCACCGCGTCCGGCACCCGGCTCCAGCGACGAAAACCCACCGACCGCGCTCGCCGACGACGAGGTGGCACCGGGGGGACGCTTCTCGATGGGCTCAGGCGATCAGCGCGTCGAATCGCTGCCGCAGGAGTGGGAAGTTCGGGTACTCGGAGACGCGCGCCTCGTCCACGAGTGCCCCCAGGTCAGCATCGGTCAGGTGGATGATGAATCCCCGGTCGTCCGTGGCGGTGTCCTTGCAGCGTTGCGCGAACCGCTTTTCGTTCTTGAAGCTGCGCGACAGCAGCAGCCCCACGCGCCCACGGCGCGGTGAGAACCGACCGGCGAGCTGGTCCAGTTCGGCGTTGGCGATGTCGTCGGCGTAGTTCTTGCACTCGACGATGATCAGCGGTGCCAAGTAGTGCTGGGCGACCCAGCTGAAGAAACCTCCGCCGGCAGTGTTGGTGAACACGATGTCGATGCGCTTGCGTCCGTCATGGATTTCCCACTCCTTCCGCGGCTGGGTCAGGTGGGGGTAGAACAGCGCAGCGAGCAGGTCGCGCACGGCGACGTGGTAGTCCTCGGCGTGGGCACTGCCGGGCGGGGTGTCGGTGACATTTGAGAGCAGCGCATCCCAGTCAGGAGCTGGAGTGGAGGTGTTCTCGGCGATGACCTCGTGGCTGGGGGCACGCCGGGTGCGCTGGTCCTTGCGACGCCGGTAGTCGTCGAGAATCTGTGGGTTCTGCTCGGTCACCCGGATGGCCACGCCCTTGCCCTGGCCGTACTTGTCCCGCAGGTCCTTCTTGGTGACGCGCCGCTCTCCGGTGGTCTTCAGCACGTGGACGAGGCTGCTCGTGGGGTCGCTGAGCTCCTCGGAGCGCAGGTACTCGAGCACGAAGTCGTTGAAGTACTCCCCGACGTTGTACTCCGTACGTCGCCGGACTAGTGTCCTGAGTTTTCAATCCGCGAGGTTTTTCCTGTGCCGGTTTGGGTCACG
>JBBDQS010000072.1 GCA_040905805.1 Egibacteraceae bacterium
GTAGGATTCGAACCTACGGCCTTCTGCTCCGGAGGCAGACGCTCTATCCCCTGAGCTACGCGGGCGGGGTCTCAGTCCCCATCGATGGTAGCAGAGGTCCCGCGCTACCTGCCGACGACGCTCGAGCACTCGGGCGCTCCCGCCGTCTGGCGAAGCGCCCGAGGTGACGATCCGCCCTGACCTTCTGCGGAGGGTGGTCCGACCGGTCTAGCATCCCGGTGCGGACCGACGAACGAGGAGCAGCGGTGGCACGCGTGATGGCGGTCGACGACGACCACGTGATCCGTGGCCTCCTCGAGGTGAATCTCGAGATGGAGGGCCACGAGGTCGTCATGGCCGTCGACGGGCAGGACGCGCTCGACAAGGTGCGCGCCGAGCCCCCGGACCTGATCCTGCTCGACGTGATGATGCCGAACGTGAACGGCTGGCAGGTCGCCGAGGCGCTGAAGAGCGACGAGGCCACCCGCGACATCCCGATCATCTTCCTGTCCGCGCGAGCCATGGACGCGGACGTGCGCAAGGGCCAGGCCCTCGGCGGTGACGCGTACGTGACCAAGCCGTTCGATCCGATCGACCTCATGGAGCTGATCAGCCGTCTGCTCGAGGCCAGGAGCGGTTCGTGACCGGACCGGAGGCGCTGGCGGGCCTGGTCCGCGAGGCGCTGGTCGCCGCGGGCCTGCCGGCGGCGGACCCCCAGTTCGAGCGACCGCGCCAGCGCGCCCACGGTGACTGGTCGACCAACGTGGCGCTCACGCTGGCCAAACCGGTCGGGCGGCCACCCCGTGAGATCGCCCAGGCGGTCGTCGATCATCTGACCCTGCCCGCGGGCGTCGCGGCCGCCGAGGTCGCTGGTCCCGGCTTCGTCAACTTCCGCTTCTCCCACGGCGCCCTGGAGGCGATCCTGCGCGAGGCCGTCGCCCAGGGGGAGGGCTGGGGGCGGGCGCCGGACGCGGGCCCCGGTGGCCAGGTCAACGTGGAGTTCGTCAGCGCGAACCCCACCGGTCCCCTGCACGTTGGCCACGGCCGCCAGGCGGCGCTGGGGGATGCCATCGCGGCGCTCCTGGAAGCCAGCGGCTGGACGGTGACGCGGGAGTTCTACTTCAACGACGCCGGCGGCCAGATGCGCAGGTTCGGTGCGAGCGTCGCCGCGGTCATGCGCGGCGAGGAGCCGCCGGAGGACGGCTACCACGGCGCCTACATCGTCGATCTGGCCCAGGAGCTGATCGCAGCGGGAGAGACCGACGACGTCACGGACGCCGCCTACACCCGCATGCTCACGCGGATCAAGGCGACGCTCGCCAGGTTCGGGGTGCAGTTCGACGTGTACTTCGGGGAGCGTTCCCTGCACCAGTCCGGCCGTATCGAGGCGGCCATCGCCAAGCTGCGCGCGGGCGGGCACGTGTACGACGCCGACGGGGCGGTCTGGCTGCGCACCACGTCTTTCGGCGACGACAAGGACCGGGTGCTGGTCAAGGCGGACGGGGCCGCCACCTACTTCGCCGCCGACTGCGGGTACCTGGTGGACAAGCTCGAGCGTGGCTTCGACCAGCTCGTCTATGTGATGGGCTCCGACCATCACGGCTACGTCGCCCGGCTGGAGGCGATCGCCGCCGCTGCCGGCCTGCCCGCGGGCCACCTGGAGGTCGTGCTCCACCAGTTCGTCAACCTCTACCGCGACGGCGAGGTCGTGCGCATGAGCAAGCGCAGCGGTGACATCGTCACGTTCGACGAGCTGATCGAGGAGGTGGGCGCCGACGCGGCGCGCTACACCCTCCTGCGCTTCTCGCCCGACGTCACCATCGACTTCGACATCGCCGCGGTCGTGCGCCAGCACCGCGAGAACCCGGTCTACTACGTGCAGTACTCCCACGCCCGGATCGCCGGGATCATGGGCACGGCCACCGAACGGGGGGTCGTCCCGGGGACCGTGGACGACGCTGAGCTCGGCCGGCTCACCCACCAGGCGGAGGAGGAGCTGATCCGGCGCATCGGCGCCTACCCCGAGACGGTGGCGCGGGCAGCCGAGCTGCGCGCCCCGCATCGCGTCGCCCACTACGCCGAGGACCTGGCCGAGGGCTTCCACAAGTTCTACACCGAGTGCCAGGTCGTCGGTGGCGACGCCGAGCTGACGAAGGCCCGGTTCTGGCTGTGCGTCGCCACCCGCCAGACGCTGGTCAACGCCCTGAGCCTGCTCGGCGTGAGCGCGCCGGACCGGATGTGAGCGTCGTCTGGCCGCGCACGGCCGACTTCGCGGCCGGCCGCCTGGTGCGCCTGGGTGGCGTCGCCGTCGACGACCTGGTCCGCGAGCACGGCACACCGCTGTACGTGCTGGATCGCGCCGATGTCGTGGGCCGGATGCGCGCGTACCGCGAGGCGTTCGGCGACGGCGTGGCGATCACCTATGCCGCGAAGGCCCTGTGCGTGGTCGGCGTCCTGCAGCTCGCCGATGCCGAGGGCCTGCACCTGGACGTGGCAAGCGGGGGGGAGCTGCACACGGCGGAGCGCGCCGGGTTCCCGATGGACCGCGTCGTCCTGCACGGCAACAACAAGTCAGAGGTCGAGCTGGAGCAGGCTGCCCGCCTCGGCGTGGGGCGCATCATCGTCGACAGCTTCACCGAGCTCGAACGGCTGTCACGCATCGGCGCTCGCTGCGATCGCGACTTCGGGGTGCTGTTGCGCGTGACGCCCGGGGTGACCGCGCTCACGCATGACTTCATCCGCACCGGCGACGACGATTCGAAGTTCGGCTTCACCCTCTCCGCGGGGCTCGCGCACCAAGCCGTGGAGCGGGTGATCGCCCTGCCCCACGTGGACCTGCGGGGCGTGCACTGCCACGTGGGCAGCCAGGTCACCGCGACCGAGGCGTTCCGCGCCGCGGTCGTGGCGCTGGTCGGGCTGCTCGACGACGTGCGCGAGCGCCACGCGGTGCTTCTGGACGAGCTGAACCTCGGTGGCGGGCTCGGCATCGCCTACGTCGACAGCGACGCCCCCCTCGACGTCGCCGAGTACGCCGAGGCGCTGCACACCGCGGTCCGCACGGAGTGCGACCGCCGGAGCCTGCCGCTCCCGCGACTGGCGGTCGAGCCGGGACGGTCGATCGTGGGCCCCGCCGGTGTGACCCTGTACCGGGTGGGGACCCGCAAGCACATCCCCGGGGTGCGGACCTATGTCAGCGTCGACGGCGGGATGAGCGACAACCCCCGCCCCGCCCTCTACGGTGCCCGGTACACGTTCGCCCCAGCCGGCCAGCGTGATCAGGGGCGTGCCGCCGAGCAGGTCACGGTGGTCGGCAAGCACTGCGAGTCCGGTGACGTCCTCGGGCGTGACGTCTGGTTGGACCCCGGGGTCGCGGAGGGGGGACTGCTCGCGGTCGCGGCCACCGGGGGGTACGCCTACTCCATGGCGAGCAACTACAACCGCCTCCCGCGCCCTGCCCTGGTGCTCGTGGGGGACGGGACCGCCCAGCTGCTCGTGCGCCGGGAGACCCTGGAGGACGTCGTCGCGCTCGACATCCCCCTGGGCTCGTGAGCACGGGTCCTACACTATGGACGTGCCAGCCACAGACGGAGTTGACGACAGCACGCCCAAGACCCTGACGGTCGGCCTGCTCGGATGCGGGATCGTGGGTTCGGGGGTCGTCCGCCTGCTGCGGGAGCACGCCGACGAGATCGCGGGCCGCATCGGCGCCCGCCTCGAGGTGGGGCCGGTCGCGGTGCGCACCCTGTCCCGCGACCGTGCGGTCGAGGGTCTGGCGCTCACGGCTGACCCGCACGCGGTGACCACGGACCCCTCCGTGGACATCGTCGTCGAGGTCATGGGCGGCATCGAGCCCACCAGGGGGCTGATCGCCGAGGCACTCGAGGCCGGCAAGAGCGTCGTCACCGCGAACAAGGAGCTGATCGCCACCCTCGGCGCGGACCTCTTCGCGCTGGCCGGTACGAGGGGCGTCCGGCTGGAGTACGAGGCGGCGGTGGCCGGTGGCATCCCCATCATCAGGCCCCTGCGGGAGTCCCTGGCAGGCGACCGGGTTCGCAAGGTGCTCGGCATCCTGAATGGCACCACCAACTACATCCTCACCAAGATGACCGAGGAGGGCTCATCCTTCGCCGACGCGCTCGGCGAGGCCCAACGGCTCGGGTACGCCGAACGCGACCCGACCGCGGACATCGAGGGCTTCGACGCCGCAGCCAAGACCGCGATCCTGGCGTCGCTGGCCTTCGACGCCAAGGTGGTGGCCGGGGACGTCTACCGCGAGGGCATCACCGCGGTCACCGCCACCGACATCGCGCACGCCCGGCGCATGGGGTACGTGATCAAGCTGCTCGGCATCGCCGAGCAGGTCGACGGGACGATCGGGGCGCGCGTGTACCCGGCCCTCATCCCCGCGACCCACCCGCTCGCGAGCGTGCGGGAGTCCTTCAACGCCGTGTTCGTGGAGGCCGAGGCCGTCGGCGACCTCATGTTCTACGGTCGCGGCGCCGGTTCGCTGCCCACCGCCAGCGCGGTCGTCGGCGACATCGTCACCGTCGCCCGGGCGCTGCTGTCGGGCGAACGGCCCGGCGCCGGCGGGGTGATGGCCGACAAGCCGCTGCGGCCGTTCGACGAGAACACGGTGCAGTTCTCCATCCTGCTCGACGTGCTCGACCAGTCGGGCGTGCTCGCGGCCGTCGCGGCGACGTTCGGCGAGCACGACGTGTCGATCAAGAGCGTGTGGCAGGAGGGCGCAGGCGACACCGCGCAGCTGCTGCTGATCACCCATGCGGCCACGGAGCGCGACGTACAGGCCACCCTCCACGGGCTCCGCGAGCTGCCCATGGTGCGCGCGGTCGCCAGCGTCATCCGGGTCGAGGGCGGCGAGGTTTGAGCGCGACGGTGAACCCGCACGGCCGCGACCGGCAGTGGCGCGGCGTGATCGAGGAGTACCGCGACCGGCTGCCGTTCGGTGACGGCGACGTCGTGACCCTCCGCGAGGGTGGGACGCCGCTGATCGCGTCCGCGGACCTGTCCGAGGCCACCGGCTGCGCGGTGTGGTTGAAGTTCGAGGGCACCAACCCGACCGGGTCGTTCAAGGACCGTGGGATGACGGTGGCGATCTCGGCGGCCCGTGCGGCCGGGGCGCAGGCCGTCATCTGCGCGTCCACGGGCAACACCTCGGCCTCCGCGGCCGCCTACGCCGCCAAGGCCGGGCTGGTGTGCGGGGTGCTCGTGCCGAAGGGCAAGATCGCTCTCGGCAAGCTCGCCCAGGCCCTCGTCCACGGCGCGCAGGTCATCCAGCTCGATGGCAACTTCGACGCCGCGCTCAACATCTGCCGCGCGCTGCACGAGAAGTACCCCGTCGAGCTCGTCAACTCCGTCAACCCCCTGCGCATCGAGGGGCAGAAGACCGGCGCGTTCGAAGTCTGCGACTTTCTGGGACGCGCGCCCGACGTCCACGTCATGCCGGTCGGCAACGCCGGCAACATCACGGCCTACTGGCGCGGTTACCGGGAGTATCAGGCGGACGGGCTGATCGAGGCGCTGCCGGTCATGCGCGGCTACCAGGCCGCCGGCTCTGCCCCCATCGTGCGAGGCGCGGTCGTCGAGCAGCCGTCGACGATCGCGACCGCGATCCGCATCGGCAACCCGGCCTCGTGGTCGCAGGCGCTCGCGGCCGCCGACGAGTCCGGCGGGTCCATCCAGGCGGTCACCGACCGGGAGATCCTGCGGGCCTACCGACGGGTCGCCCGGGAGGGGGTCTTCTGCGAGATGGCGTCGGCCGCCAGCATCGCCGGCCTGCTGCAGCTGCACGAGGCGGGCGGCCTCGTCGCCGGCCAGACGGTCGTCTGCGTGCTCACCGGCCACGGCCTGAAGGAGCCCGACTGGGCGATCTCCGGTGCAGCGGTGCCACCGGTGATCGCGCCCGACGTCGAGGCCGCGGCCGAGCTGCTGGGGCTCGACACGTGACCGCGGGCCACGGACCCGCCGCGACGCCTGCCCCGGTCGGGGTCTCCGTTCCGGCCACCAGCGCCAACCTCGGGCCGGGGTTCGACGCGCTGGCTGTCGCCTTCGACGTGCACCTGTCGGTCTGGACGACCACGCTGGGGGACGAGCGGGTCCTGCTGGAGGGCTGCGGTGCCGACGAGCTGCCCACCGGCGACGACAACCTGGTGTGGCGGTCCTTCGCGGCGTACTGCGACTGGGTGGGATCAGCGGCCCCCGACGTGAGCTTGCGGGCGTCCAGCGCCATCCCGCTGGAGCGCGGCATGGGATCCTCCGCCGCCGCCGCCGTCGCCGGTGTGGCCCTCGCGCGCGAGTGTCTCCGCGGGGGTGGCAGCGACGCGGACCTCATCCACCTGGTGACCACCTTCGAGGGTCATCCCGACAACGCGGCGGCGGCGCTGCTCGGCGGCCTCGTGGTGTGCGCAGGCGACCGCTTCGTCCGCCTGCAGCCGGCCGAGTCCCTCCGGCCGGTCCTCTGCATCCCCGAGGCGCGCCTTGCTACCACGGCCGCCCGCACGCTCCTGCCCGACACGGTGCCCCACGCCGACGCGGCGGCGAATGGCGCCCGCACCGCGGTCGTGCTCGCCGGGTTGACCGGCGCCGCCGCCTGGGAGCCGGCAGCCATGACCGACGTCCTGCACGAGCCGGCGCGGTTCACCGCCATGCCGGAAAGCGGCCGGCTGGTGGGGGCCCTGCGGACCGCGGGCCTCGGTGCGTGTCTGTCCGGTGCCGGCCCGAGCGTCCTGGCCGTCGTGGCCGCCGGTGACGAGGCCGCGGTCGCGCTCATCCGGTCGACAGCCGGGGACGGCTGGGCCGTGACGCCCGCCCGGTGGGACCGCGCGGGCGCGGTTGTCCGTGGGCCCGTGGTGGTCGGTGAGGTCGGCCGCGTCGGATAGGGTTGAGTGCAGTCGGAGCGCACCGCAGCGAGCAGCAGCCAGCGACGACGGGATGCCCCCCAACCATGGTCACCATCGCCCACTTCTCGGACCCGCACGTGGGGTCCCCGCACTTCGTGCCCAACCTCCTCAACCGGGTGCTCGTCGAGATCGACGAGCTCGACCCGGATGCCGTCCTGTGCACCGGGGACATCACCGACAACGGGCTGGCGGGCGAGTACAAGGCGGCCGACGGCTACCTCAGCCAGATCCGCCAACCGCTGATGATGCTCCCGGGCAACCACGACAGCCGCAACGTGGGCTACGTGCATTTCGAGCGCATCTGGGGACGCCGCTACTGGATCCGCGACGTCGGACCGGTGCGGATCGTCGGCGTGGACTCCTCGGAGCCGGACCTGAACGAGGGCAAGCTCGGCCGCGAGCACTACGACTGGCTGCGCCAGGCCTTCGACTGCAAGGCCGAGCTGAAGATCTTCGCGGTGCACCACCACCTCATCCCCCTGCCCGGCACCGGCCGGGAGCGCAGCACCGTGCAGGACGCCGGTGACGTGCTGGAGCTGCTGCTCGGTGCGGGGGTGCACCTGGTGCTGAACGGCCACAAGCACGTGCCGCACGTGTGGCGCCTGGAGCACCTCTACCTCGCCAACGCCGGCACCTGCTCGAGCCTGAAGCTGCGCGGGAACGGCCGGCCCTCCTACGCCGTCGTCGAGTACGAGCAGGGGCAGGTGCGCATCCACCGCCGTCTCCCGTACGGCGAGCGCAGGCTGATCGCCCACTGGAACGCGCGCACCGGCGAGCAGTACCACCGCGAGTTCGAGCCGCTTTTCGCGGCACCGCTGATCCCGGACGACGACGAGGTTGCGCCGGTCGCCGCAGAGCCGAGCTGAGCGTCGTGGCGTCGTGAGTGGCTAGTCCCGACCGCAGGGCTGTCGTGCTGGTCGACGGCGAGCACTACCCGCCCGTGGTCCGCGCCGCCGTCGCCGACCTGGCGACCAGAGGCATCCGGGCCGTCGCCGCGCTGCTGCTCGGCGGCACGGAGAAGGTGGCCGGTCACGGTGCGGTGGTCGACGTCGGCGTGCCCGCCGAGTGGGTCGAACGCCCGGGCGACCGGCTTGCGGCGGCGATCGCCCTTCGGCGCGTGCTCGACCGTGAGCGCCCGGACCTGGTCGTCGACCTCTCCGACGAGCCCGTGCTCGACGCCCGCAGTCGCATGCATCTGGTCAGCCACGCCCTGGCCGCCGGGGTGCCGGTCGAGGGGCCGGATTTCCGGTTCACCCCCCCGCCGCGCCCGCGTGTCGCCGTGCGGCCGACCGTGGCGGTCATCGGGACGGGCAAACGGACCGGCAAGACGGCGGTGTGCGGCGAGATCGTGCGGACGTTCGTCACCGAGGGGCGCACGCCGGTGGTGGTCGCGATGGGACGCGGCGGCCCGCCCGACCCCCTGGTGATCCCCGCGGGCGGTGACGTCAGTCCGGCGCACCTGCTGTCCATCGCCGACCAGGGTGCCCACGCCGCCAGTGACTTCTACGAGGATGCCGCCACCACAGGGGCTGCGACCGTCGGGGCGCGGCGCTGTGGCGGGGGACTCGCCGGAGCGGTCGGCTACTCCAACGTCGCCGAGGCCATCCGGGCGGCCGAGCAGATGCCCGGCGACATGACGGTGCTCGAGGGCAGCGGCGCTGCCGTGCCGCCGGCGCACGCCGACGCGACCGTCCTGGTCGTCCCCGCCGACGCCGATCCCGAGCTGCTCGGGGGCTATCTGGGCACGTACCGCCTGTTGCTGGCCGACCTGGTAGTGGTTACAATGTCCGAACCGCCGAGGGCCTCTCCGGACCGTATGGAGGCCGTTCTCGCGGTCCTCCGCAGCACTTCGCGACAGACGCCAATCGTGCGCACAGTCCTCCGTCCTGTACCGCTTGGTCCGGTGACCGGCGCCCGCGTGTTCTTCGCGACGACTGCACCTGATGACGTGAGCACGTCGCTGGCACTTGACCTGCAGGACCGTTTCGGCTGCGAGGTGGTCGCAACCAGCAGCCATCTCGCCGACCGGCAAGCCCTGCGCGCTGATCTGCAGGCGCACGCGTTCGATGTCCTGCTGGTCGAGTTGAAGGCCGCTGCGGTGGACGTCGCGGTTCGTGTCGCTACTGCCAGGGGAGCGCGCGTGGTGTTCTGCGACAACCGGCCGGTCGCCGTCGGCGAGGAGGGTGAGGGCAGGCTCGAAGACGCAATCCGCAAGCTTGGCCGACTGGCCGACGAGCGTTTCGCCGGCTGACGACAGTCTCGAACGGGGCACGCCGAGTAGTGATGGACATCCAGGAGCGGGCAGGGCGAAGGCCACCGGGCCCCAGCCGTCACGTGACCATCCGTGACGGGAAGGCCGGCCTGCCGTACTCCAAGGGGCTCATGGCCACCTCGGTGATGGCGGCAGGACTGCCGCCGCACCGCGCCTTCGCTGTCGCCGAGACCATCGAGCAGCGCCTGCACGCCGAGTCCCGCACCGACATCTCCACCGCCGAGCTGCGGGACCTGGCCGCCGGCGTCCTTGAAGAGGAGGTCGGTCCCCGGTACGCCGAGAACTACCGGCTGTGGCAGCGCGCCCAGGACCGGCCGGTCCCGCTGATCGTGCTGATCGGGGGTACGACCGGTGTGGGCAAGTCCACGGTCGCGACCACCGTCGCCGGCCGCCTCGGCATCGTGCGCATCGTCTCCACCGACGCGATCCGGGAGGTCATGCGCGGCATCTTCACCCGGCAGATGATGCCGAGCCTGCACTCGTCGTCGTTCGACGTGAGCAGCACGCTGCCCGACCTGCCCGGCGGGGTCGATCCGGTCATCGCCGGGTTCCGCCAGCAGGTACAGGCCGTGTCGGTGGGCGTCAGCCAGGTGATCCGCCGGGCCGTGCTCGAAGGCACCGACCTCGTCGTCGAGGGCGCGCACCTGGTGCCCGGGGCCCTGCAGCTGCCGGGAACCGACGAGGCGGTCATCGCCCCCATGGTGATCACCGTCGACGACGAGCAGATCCACCGCAGCCACTTCGTCGCCCGGGCGCAGGACGCGCGGGGCAGGGGGCGTGCCGGGCCGAGGGCTGACCCACCCCAGGGCGCTACCGAGAACCGGTACCTGCAGCGCCTCGACTCGATCCGGACCGTCCAGGACTACGTGCGCGCGCTCGCGCTCGAGCACGGCGTGCCCGTCGTGCCGAGCTACAGCCTGGACGCCACGGTGTCCCGGGTGATGGAGCTCGTCGTCTCCGCGACGACGGACTTCCCGAGCCGCCGGACGTCCGATGAGCCGGGCGACAGTGACGGGCCGGCGGCGCAGCGACCGACTGTGAACGCACCATCCCCAGGCACGAACCCCCAGGCACGATAGGAGCACGCCGATGGACCCGAGCGTCCTCGCCACGAAGCCGCTCACCGAGCTGAAGAGCATCGCCGCGCAACTCGACATGCGTGGCTACCAGCGGCTCAAGAAGGCCGATCTTGTCGACGCCATCATCCGCGCGGCCAACGGTCAGCAGGCCCCCGGAGGCGAGGGCGGCAACGGCGCCCGCCCCGCCCCGGCTGCCGACGGCCGCGAGGCCGGCGGGGCCGACAACGGTGATGAGGTCCGGACCCGGGTGCGCACCCGCACCCGGGAGCGTGACGGTGCCGACGAGCCGGGGCCCGACGGGGATGGCAGCGGTGACCGCGGTGGCCGTGGCGACGACCCACCTGACGCCGAGCAGCGGGACCGGGAGGCGCGGCAGGACCGCACCGAGCAGCGAGACGACGACGACCAGGGGGACGGCGACGGCCAGAGCCGTCGGCGGCGCAGTCGTCGTGAACGACGTCGTGGCAAGAGCGGTCCGACCGGCGGCCAGGCGCCCGCCCAGCAGCCGCAGCAGAAGGGCCGGTCGGACCCTGAGCAGGCCGGGGGCGAGGTCGGCGAGGTGCGCACCGGCGTGCTCGACATCCTGCCGGAGGGCTACGGGTTCCTGCGCACCACCGGCTACCTGGCCGGCGACAGCGACGTCTACGTCTCCCAGAGCCAGGTGCGCCGTCACGGCCTGCGCCGTGGTGACGTCGTCGAGGGGCCGATCCGCCAGCAGAAGGCCAGCGACAAGGTGCCGGGCCTGCACCATGTGCAGTCGGTCAACGGCACGACGCCCGACGACCACGGCAACTTCCCGTCCCGTCCCGAGTTCAAGGACATGACGCCGCTGTTCCCCGACGAGCGGCTGCGCCTGGAGACCCCCGACGGGCCGATCTCCATGCGGATCGTCGACCTCATGAGCCCCATCGGCAAGGGCCAGCGCGGCCTCGTGGTCTCCCCGCCCAAGGCCGGTAAGACCACCATCCTGAAGGAGCTCGGGCAGGCGATTGCCCAGAACGACCCGGACTGCCACGTCATGGTGGTGCTGGTCGACGAGCGCCCGGAGGAGGTCACCGACATGCAGCGGTCGGTGCCGGGGGAGATCATCGCCTCCACGTTCGACCGTCCTGCCGACGACCACACCGCGATCGCCGAGCTGGCCATCGAGCGGGCCAAGCGGCTCGTCGAGGTGGGCGGCGACGTGGTGATCCTCCTCGACTCGATCACCCGTCTGTCTCGCGCGTACAACCTGGCGGCACCGGCGTCGGGGCGCATCATGTCCGGCGGCGTGGACTCCACGGCGCTGTACCCGCCGAAGCGCTTCTTCGGCGCTGCCCGCAACATCGAGGGTGGTGGGTCCCTCACGATCATCGCGACGGCGCTGATCGAGACCGGCTCCAAGATGGACGAGGTGATCTTCGAGGAGTTCAAGGGCACCGGCAACATGGAGCTGCGCCTCGACCGGCGTCTCGAGCAGAAGCGCATCTTCCCGGCGATCGACATCGAGGCGAGCGGCACCCGCAAGGAGGAGCTGCTGATCGACAAGGAGGAGCTGATGATCACCTGGAAGCTCCGCCGCGTCCTGCACGCCCTCGACGGCCCCGCGGCGCTGGAGCTGCTCATCGACAAGATCAAGTCGACGCGCAGCAACAACCAGTTCCTGGTCCAGATCCAGAAGTCCAACCTCCACCAGTGATCCGCGGCCGGGGCCTGCCAGGCCCACGGCATCGCCACCACCCGCTGGTACCATCGCGCTTCAGCCTCGTTCTCTTTTCCAGGAGCACCTCCCCATGAAGTCCGACATCCACCCCGAGTACGTCGAGAGCACCGTGCGGTGCTCCTGCGGCGTCCAGTTCGTGACGCGGGCGACGGCGCCCGAGATCCGTGTCGAGCTGTGCAGCGAATGCCATCCCTTCTACACCGGCAAGCAGAAGCTGGTGGACACCGGCGGGCGGGTGGAGCGCTACCGCAAGCGCTTCGAGAAGTCCCAGGCCAAGCAGGCCGAGGCCGCCGACAAGGCCGAGGCCGCCGGCAAGAAGGCCTGACGTCGGCGTGGGGAAGCAGGCGCCCGAGAAGGCCGACGAGCACAGCCCGCACTTCTACGGTGGCCAGGCGGTCATCGAGGGTGTGATGATGCGCGGTCAGCACACCTGGGCCGTCGCGGTGCGCCGCCCGGACGGGGCGATCTACGTGGAGCGCCACCCGGTCAGCGACTTCCCCCAGCGCCACCCCCTGTTCCGCAAGCCGATGTTCCGCGGGATGTACGGGCTGGTCGATGCCCTCTCGATCGGGACGCGTGCGCTGACCATCTCCGCCAACGAGTCGGTCGACGAGGACGAGCAGCTGTCGGGCAAGGAGATGGGCGGCAGCCTCATCATGGCCCTGCTGCTGTTCATCGGCGTGTTCATCGTCCTGCCCAACGCCGGGCTGTCCGCGCTGCGGGACGTGTTCGGCAGCGAGTGGGTGTACCACGTCGTCGAGAGCGTGGTGCGGGTCATGCTCTTCCTCGGCTACCTCTGGGCCATCTCGCTCGTGTCGGACATCAAGCGGGTGTTCGCCTACCACGGCGCCGAGCACAAGACCATCGCCGCCTGGGAGCACGACGAGGTGCTCGAACCCCGCGCCGTCGACCGGTACTCCACGCTGCACGTGCGCTGCGGCACCAACTTCCTGCTCATGCTCATGCTGCTCGCCACCGTCGTGTACAGCCTCGCCGGGGTCCTCGTGCCGCCCGCTGACGACATCGGATGGCTCGGCTACGCCGGATACCAGATCGCCCTGCGCGTGGTGCTGCTGCCCGTGGTGGCCGGTCTCGCCTACGAGGGACTGCGGCTCGGGGCGGGCAAGGACAACCTCGTGGTTCGCGCCATGATGAAGCCCGGGTTGTGGCTCCAGAAGATCACCACCAAGCCACCCGAGGACGACATGATCGAGGTGGCCATCCGCGCCTTCGAGGCCGTCGTCCCCAGCGCGGACCTCGGCGGTCGGATCTCCCCCGCCTTGACCGCCCCCCTGGTCTGGGGCCCCGACGAGGTCGACGCGGACGCGGCCGGGTGGTCCCCGAGGGCCACCGGTGCGCCGGTCGCCCCCGAGGAGCCGACCTCCGGCGGGTAGCTGGTCGCGTGTGAGCTGCCCCGCCGCCCCGCGAACCGCTGGAGGTGCCACGTGACCGCGACGACCGACCTGGACCACCGCCTCGACGAGATCGAGCGTACCTACCATGAGCTCACCGAGGCCCTCGGCGACCCCGAGGTGCTGGCCGACTCCTCCCGCTACACCCGCACGGCCAAGCGCCACGCCGAGCTGGCCGAGGTCGTCGAGGTGTACAACGGCTACCGCAGGGCACGCGACGACGCCGCCGCCGCCCGGGAGCTCGCCCGTGACTCGGGCGCCGAAGACCGTGAGCTGTTTCGCGCCGAGGCCGAGGAGAGCGAGGCCCGGGCGGAGGAGTTCGCCGATCGCCTGCGCTTGCTGCTCGTGCCCCGCGACCCCCTGGACGACAAGAACGTCATCGTCGAGATCCGCGCGGGTGCCGGCGGCGACGAGGCCGGGCTCTTCGCCGGCGAGCTCTACCGCATGTACTCCCGCTACGCCGACCGCCGTGGCTGGAAGGTCGAGGAGCTGTCGACCTCCCCCCAGGGTGTGGGCGGGTTGAAGGAGGCGACCTTCGAGGTCCGCGGCGACAGCGTCTACTCCCGCCTCAAGCACGAGTCGGGCGTGCACCGGGTGCAGCGGATCCCGGTGACGGAGTCGGGCGGGCGCATCCACACCTCGACGGCGTCGGTGGCCGTGATGCCCGAGGCCGAGGAGGTCGACGTGACCGTGGACCCGAACGACCTGACCGTGGACGTGTTCCGCTCCTCGGGCCCCGGGGGGCAGTCCGTCAACACGACCGACTCGGCGGTGCGCATCACGCACCGCCCCACCGGCCTGGTCGTGTCGATGCAGGACCAGAAGTCTCAGCTCCAGAACAAGGAGAAGGCCCTGCGGGTCCTGCGGTCCCGTCTGCTGCAGGCGGAGCAGGAGCGGGCCGCCCGGGAGCGTGCCGATGTGCGGTCGGCGCAGATCGGGACGGGCGACCGCTCGGAGAAGATCCGCACCTACAACTTCGCGCGCAGCCAGGTGACCGACCACCGGATCGGCCTGACGGTGAACAACCTCGACGACGTGCTCGAGGGCGACATCAGCGTCATCGTCGAGGCGCTTGCCGAGGAGGAGCAGCGTCGCCGTCTCGCCACGCTCTCCGACGGGTCGTGATCGTCGCTGCTGAAGGCGGGGGCCGCATCACCTTCCGGCTTGCAGGTCGCTTCGCTCCAGGTCGCCTCCAGGTGATGCGGCCCCGCCTAGGCCACACTGTGGCACCGTCGTGAGCGTGGCGCTGCGGCCCCGCCTTGATCTGTGCATGTCCCGGTCGTGAGCGTGGCGCTGCGGGTCGTGCTCGGGGAGTTGGAGACCCTGCTGGCCTCGGCGGGGGTGGTGACACCCGAGGTCGATGCGCAGCTGCTCGTGCGCAGCGTCACCGGACTCAGCCGGGCGGAGCTCCTCACGGCCGCCAACCTCGAGCTGGGGGCTGAGCAGGTGGGGGTTTTGCGGGGGATGGGGGAGAGGCGGGCCGAGCGGGAGCCCTTGCAGCTGATCCTCGGGTCGGTGGGGTTCCGGTACCTGGAGGTGGTGGTGCGTCCCGGGGTGTTCGTGCCCCGGCCGGAGACCGAGGTGCTGGCCGGGGAGGCGGTCGCGCGGGTGCCCGTGGGCGGGGTCGTGGTCGAGCCGTGCACCGGGACCGGTGCCATCGCCTGCGCGGTCGCGTCCGAGGCGCACCCGGGTACGGTCGTGGCCACGGATCTGTCGCGGGCTGCCGCGGACCTGGCCCGGTACAACGCCACCCGGTGTGGGGTGGGCGTCACGGTGCTGCGGGGGGACCTGCTGGCGCCGGTCGACCCGGGGCTGCGCGGGCGGGTCGACGTGCTCGTCTCGAACCCGCCCTACGTGGCCGAGTCCGAGCTCGCAGGCCTGGAGCCGGAGGTCGTCGAGTGGGACCCGCGGTCGGCGCTGGTCGCCGGTCCCAGCGGTCACGAGGTGAGCGACCGGTTGATCGCCGCCGCGGGGGAGTGGCTCACGCCGGGGGGCTGGTTGCTGCTGGAGGTCGACGAGCGCCGGGCAGCGGCCACTGCGGCCCGCGCGGCCGCAGCTGGGTTGACGGAGTCGGGCACCGTGGCGGACCTGGCCGGACGCGACCGCGTGGTCGTCGCCCGCCGCCCGCGCCCTCACGTGGGGAAGCGGTAGCGCCCCCATCACGCTCGAGCTGACGGCCGGCGACACGCTGGCGGGCGGGGTGGACGCAGCCGCAACCACAAGGACCTTGCCCAGTGGATGTTGGTCCCCTATAGTGGCAAGCGCCTTGAGCGGTGGGACGCAATCAGGGCGCGATACATCTGCAGCCGGGTGGTCGCCGCCACCCGGATCGCGGGCGGAGCGGGGCCACTTCCTGCTTCGTGACACGTCACCGAAGCGGGAGGCTCACCATGCCAGTGCATGCTCCACATCGTGCTCCAACGATCACCGTCCACCAGGCTGTCGTCATGCTGGTGACCCTCGGGCTCGCCCTCGGCCTCGTCGGGGTGGCGCCGGCCAGGGCCCAGGAACCGACCCCCGGCGCCTGCAGCAACCTCGGGGAGCCCCTCGAGGCGCAGAACACCGGCCTGACCAACATGGGTTTCGAGACCGGCGACTTCACCGGCTGGACCGTCGGCGACGTCACCGACTCGGTGGCCGTCACCGGCGCAGATGCGTACACCAGCCCGTGGGAGGGGGAGCAGATGGCCGTGCTCGGCACCCCGACGGACAGCGCGGAGGTCAACCAGCCACTCGGCCCGAACGAGATCTGCCAGGACTTCGTGGTCACCCAGGAGAGCGAGCAGTTCGTCTTCAACGTCTTCACCTACGACTACACGGGCTTCGACGAGCTCCGCTTCGATGTGGCGGTCACCGACCCGGCCACCGGTGAGGTGCTCGCCGCGTACGAACAGGGCGCCTGGGGGTCGGGGACCGCGCTGAAGAGCACGGGTTGGCGGGGCGTCGTGGTCGATCTGGCCGGGCGGGTCGGGGAGACGGTCCGGCTGACCCTCAGCGCCGGCGGCACGAGCGACAGCCTGTACGCCTTCTGGGCCTACCTCGACTCGGCCGACGAGTTGCCCCTGGCGCCTCCGTCGGATGCCAAGAGCGCCTCGGGCAGCGTGATGATCGACCCGGTGACCGGCCAGTTCACCGTGGCCATGCCGGCTGGCGACGTCTCCGACGTGACGATCTTCACGGACCTGACCGACCTGGACTGCACGGCGACCGACGTGAAGCTACTCTACGACGGCGTCGAGTTCCCGATCGCGCCCGTCAGCGAGGGGAGCTCGGTCTACACCGGGGTGATCCCGGCCGCGACCATCATCGGCAACCCGAACGGCCAGGTGGTCGTCGAGGTCACCTGCGAGGACGGGACGACGCAGGTCCTCGTCGTCGGCACGATCGTGCTGTACGACCCGAGCGGCATCGTCAGCGACGCCGAGACCGGCGAGCCGGTCGTCGGCGCCGACGTGTTCTTGTACCGGGTGCCCGGCGCGGCGCCTGACCAGGTGGAGGCGGGCGACGGCGATTGCCGCACCGTGGATACTCGCGACGGCGAGGACTGGACGGGCGAGCCCGACGCCGAGATCGATCTCGGCGCGCTCGTCAACCCTGCATCGCCGCAGATCTCGCCGAACGTCAACCCGTTCATCACCAACGAGATCGGCTACTACGGTTGGGACGTCGCGGAGGGCTGCTGGTACGTGGTCGTGGAAGCCGAGGGCTACGAGACCCGGGTCAGCCCGGTCGTGGGCGTGCCCCCGGAGGTCCTCGATCTCGACCTGGCCCTGACCCCGGACACGACCCCGCCGACCTGGCCGGCCGAGGCGGACCTGACCGCCTCCGACGTCACCCAGACCGGCGTGGAGCTGTCGTGGACGGCCGCCACCGACGGCGTGACGGGGTACCGCGTGTACCAGGATGGCACGGAGATCGCGGACCAGGAGGGACAGACCCTGTCGGTCGCCGGTCTGACCCCCGGCACCGACTACACCTTCTCCGTGGAGGCCTATGACGCGTCGGACAACGAGTCCACCGACGGGCCGACGACGACGGTGACGACGGTGGCGCCACCCGACACGACGGCACCGGCTTGGCCCGGCAACGCGGAGCTGACCGCGTCGGACATCACCGGGAGCAGCGTGGCGTTGTCGTGGGTCGCGGCCAGCGACGACGAGGGCGTGACCGGCTACCGGGTGTTCCAGGACGGCGTGGAGATCGCCGACCAGGCAGGCACCACCCTGCAGGTGACCGGGTTGGACCCCGACACCGAGTACGAGTTCACGGTGGAGGCCTACGACGCGGCGGGCAACGAGTCCGACGACGGCCCGTCGGTCTCGGTGACCACGCTGGACGGGGTCGGCCCCGGCGACGAGGCGTGTGACCCCGACGCCGTGCCCGAGTCGCCGTTCACCGACATCGCGGGCAACACCCACCTGGACAACATCGGCTGCATCGTGTGGTTCGGGTTGACCCAGGGCACCACGCCCACGACCTACAGCCCGGCCAACCCGGTGCGGCGTGACCAGATGGCGTCGTTCATCGCCCGGCTGCTGGAGGCGTCGGGGGTGACCCTGCCGGCAGCGTCGGACCAGGGCTTTGGCGACATCGCCGGCAACGTCCACGCCGACCGCATCAACCAGCTCGCCGCGCTGGACATCGTGCTGGGCACCAGCCCCACGACCTACGCGCCCAGCCAGGAGGTGCGCCGCGACCAGATGGCGTCGTTCCTGATCCGCGCCTACGAGCACATCGACAACAGCACGCTTGCCCGCACCCCCTCGCCGTTCACCGACGTGGCGGGCAACACCCACCTGGCCAACATCGAGAAGGCGGCGACCGCCGGCTTCACGCAGGGCACCACGCCCACCACCTACACCCCCGCGGCGTCGGTGCGCCGCGACCAGATGGGCTCGTTCCTGGCCCGGGTGCTCAACCGTGGCATGGCCGACGGCCACGTCACCCACCCGAGCTAACCACCGACCCGTAGTACACCGGCGGGCCAGGCGCACGACGGCCTGGCCCGCCGGCTCGTGTGCGACCTCCTCGTGAGCCCGGCCCGATGGGTCGGGCTCGCGGCGTGTCGGGATCGCCTCGGCAAGCTCCGGCGACTCACGAGCAGAGCTAGCGCCGGCCGGCTCGCCTTCGCCGGACCACGAGAACCAGGGCGAGCAGCGCCACCGCCGCCGCGGCGATGAGGACGAGCGACCATGGGGCAGCGGTGATGTCGGCCTCGGCGGGAGGGTCGGGGAGGCGCACCCTGGTCGCCGCGATGTCCTGGCGCACCAGCTCGGGTCGGTCCTCCCCGATGCGCGTGTCGGTCCAGACCGCGATCAGGCTGCCGTCCCAGGCGGCGAGCCCCAGCCGCGCACCCACGCCGGGCTCGACGTGCGCCGCCTGCGGTCGCGGGCCGATCGTCGCGTCGAAGGCCCGCGACGACAGCTGGCGGGTCTCGAACGGAGCTGCGCCGTCGGCGGAGACCGCGACCCTGGTCGTGGCCATGGCGCCGTCGGTGTCGTCCTGGTCCACGTACAGCACTGCGACGCGCCCGTCGTCGGTGGCCGCCACCCTGGGCAGGTACTGCGCCGTCTCGTCGTCGGCCGGGTGGTCGTGGACCCGGACCGGAGCCGACCAGGAGTCCCCGCCATCGACCGATCGACGCAGGAGCACGTCCCGGCTGCCCGCGCGGGCGTCAGCCCACGCGACGTAGAGCGTCCCGTCGGGTGCGGCGGTGATGGACGGGAACTCGGGCAGGAACACGATGAAGCGCTGGCCGACGACCACCTCGTCGTCGATCTCCACACCGGGGGAGAAGGTGCGGCCGCCGTCCGTGGAGCGGGTCAGCACCAGCGCACTGGTGCCCTCCCAGGCGGGGCCTTCGAGGTTCTGGAAGTCGCGGACGTTGTCCTTGAAGTCCTGGTAGAGCACCACCAGGTCCCCGTCGGCGTCGATCACCGGGGTGGCCGCCGCTACCCGCGGCCGTGCTGGGTCACTGAACGGCACCGGGTCGCTGAAGGTCTCGCCCCCGTCCTCGGAGCGCGTCGCGACCAGCGTCGGCGGGCTGGCCAGCGCCCACACGCCGATGTCGTCGGCCTGCATGTACGTGAGGTGCACGACGCCGTCGGGGTCGACCACCACCCGGGTCTGGAACACCCGCTCCCCGGCGACCCGGACGGGCTCGGACAGCGTCGCACCGCCGTCCTCGGACCGCGCCAGCCACAGGTTGTCCGGCACGTTGCCGCGACCCATGAGGTTGACGTAGGCCACGTACAGGGTCCCGTCTGGACCGAAGGCGACGTCGGGTGCGTACGGGCGCTGTGTCTCGACGAAGCGCACCTCACCCTCCTCGGTGAGCTCCAGTGGCGGGCCCTCCGGGTTGCCGGTGCCCTCCGGCAGGGGCAGGTCCGTGGACGACCAGGTCCGCCCGCCGTCGCGGCTGTAGTGCAGGCGGGCGCTGAAACCGGGGGCATCCATCAGGTGGACGACCACCACGTTGTCACGGTCCTGCGGGTTGATCACGGCGGTCGGTGAGTTGTTGGCGATGAGCTCGGCCTCGGGGCCGGCACCGACGTCAGTGATGAAGACCTCGTCGGAGACCTGGGTGCCGGATCCGCCGGCGAGCCCCAGCAGCGCGACCAGGACGACGCTCAGCATCGTCACGATGGTGCCCACCCGTGCCCGTCGCGGGTGGCCAGGGCGACAGCGAACAGCTCGTCGGGGTCGGTGTACCAGGTTCGCAGGGCAAGGCCGGCTGCGGCCAGACGCTCGGTCAGGGTGCCGCGGGTGAACTTGGAGCTGACCTCGGTGCGGACCACCTCGCCCGCCCGCAGCGCCACCTCGAGGTCGAGGTCGGGAAAGCGCCACACGGTCGGTTCGACGGCCTCCAGGCCGATCTCGATGCGCGCCTCCGTGGGGTTCCAGCGGGCCGTGTGCCGGAGGGCGTCGGCGTCGATCGTGGCTCCCAGCTCCCGTTGCAGGACCGTCACCAGGTTCATCGTGAACGCCGCGGTGACCCCCGCGGCGTCGTCGTAGGCGGCCTCCAGCACCTCGGGACCCTTCACCAGGTCGGCACCGAGCAGGAGGACGTCGCCGTCGGCCAGCGTGCCCGCGATGTCGGTGAGCAGCTCGACCTGCTGGGCGGGCGGGAAGTTGCCGATGGTCGAGCCCAGGCACGCCACCAGGCGCCGACCGGTGCGGGGGACCGCCGCGAGATGCTCGTGGAAGTCACCCACGACCCCCCGGACCTGCAGCCAGGGGTAGTCCGCGACCAGCGCCGCTGCGGCCTCCTCCACGGCGTCCGTGCTGACGTCGAACGGCACGTAGGCGTCACCCGTGCCGTGGCGGTGCATGGCCTCCAGCAGCAGGCGGGTCTTGCGCGACGAACCGGATCCGATCTCCAGGAGCTCCGCCGGGGCGACGGCGCGGACGATCTCGTCGGCGTGGCGCTCGAGGATCGCGGCCTCCGTGCGGGTCAGGTAGTACTCCGGGGTCGCGGTGATCTCCTCGAAGAGCACGGACCCGCGAGCGTCGTACAGCCACTTGGACGGCAGGGACCGGGGCGAGGCGGCGAGGCCGGCCCGGACATCCCGTGCCAGAGCAGCGCCCTGGTCGTCGTCCTCGACGAGTCGCAGCAGGTCGGTGTCGGTGCTCACGCAGGGCTCCTCGTCACGCGCGTCGTGCGGACCTCGGTGGCGCTGACCTGCACCACCGAGCCGTCGGGTACTGGCCTCCAGCCGAGGTCGTCGTCGAGGGGCTCGGACGCGAGCAGTGTCGCGCCTGGCCATCGGGCTCCATCCTCCAGCGTATAGAGCGTGTTCGCGGCGGTGCCGGACGCGGTTCGGGTCCCGACCACCGTCGTCCCGTCCGCGAGCAGCAGCGTCAGGGTTGCGGGGGTGCCCAGGTCGGCGCAGACCGCCGCGGCCTCGGTCACGGCTGCGGCTGCTGCGCCTGCCAGCGCGGCGTGCGGGTCGGCCTCCAGGTGCGCCATCGCCAGGAGGAACAAGGCGTGCGAGTCGCTGGCCGCCTCGACCCGGGCGTGCAGGTGGTCGGGCAACCGCTGCAGGAGCCGGCGTGCGACCCGGGTGCGGTACTCGGCGATGAAGCCGTTGTGCGCACCGGCCACGTGCTCGTGCACGAACGGTGCGGTGAGCCCCGCGCCGTGCCCGAGGCCCGGGGTCGCGCCCCGCACCGCGGCGAGCTGCGCCCCCGAGCGCAGCCGGGCGGCCAGCGTCGGCAGGTTCACGTCCGACCACGGTGGGCGCTCGGTGACGTAGCGCAACGGCTCGGCGTCACCGGCCGGCCACCAGGCGATTCCGGTGCCATCGACGTTGACGGCTCCGGACAGCTGTTCGCGGGGGTCGTACGCCTGCACCTGCAGGGAGCGGGGCGCGTCGTACAGCAGGGTCGACAGGGGCACCGCCGGCCCGACGTACGCCGCCAGACGGCACATCAGGGGGTGGACGCTGCGTCGTAGGCCAGGCGGAGCCCGGCGAAGATCTGGCGGCGGTACGGGTGGTCCCAGTTGCGAAACGATGCCCGTGCCAGCGTCGGCCGGGTCGCCCAGCTCGCACCCCGCAGCACCCGGTAGTCGCCGCCGAAGAACACCTCGCTGTACTCGGGGTAGGGAAACGTCGTGTACCCGGGGTACGGATCGAAGCCCGAGGTGGTCCACTCGAAGCCGTCGCCCACCATCTGCTCGATCCCGTACGCGCTGGCCCCGGTGGGGTAGGAGCCGACCGGGGCCGGACCCCACGCCCGGCGGTCGAGGTTGGCCCGAGCGGGGGTGGGCGGTGCGTCCCCCCACGGGTAGGTGCGGGCACGTCCTGCGCACGGGTCCCAGGCGGCGGCCTTCTCCCACTCCTCCTCGGTCGGCAGCCGCCCGCCGGCCCAGGTGGCGAAGGCCTCGGCCTCGTAGCAGCTCACGTGCTGGACGGGTTCGCGGGGGTCGAGGGGCTCGACGTGGCCGAACCGGCGTCGCATCCAGCCCTGCTCGGCCGAGGGCAGCCACCCCTGCGGCCAGCGGTGGCCTCGCTCGCTGCGCCAGGCCCAGCCGCGCGCCGTCCACAGCTCCGGACGGTCGTAGCCGCCCGCGGCGACGAAGGCGGCGTACCGGCGGTTGGTGACGGGGAACCGGTCGAGGGCGAATGTGCCCACCTCCACGGGGTGGGCCGGCCGTTCGTTGTCGTAGGCGCCGGTCAGGGTCGCGCCCATCACGAAGCGGCCACCCGGGACGGTGACGCGGTCCGCGTCGTCCACGGGACGCGGCGGCGGCAGATGCCGGGCGGCGGCGGGCGGGTACGCGGGGGCGTGTCGACGCAGGTTCAGGGCCTGCAACATGGTCTCCTGGTGCTGGGCCTCGTGCTGGGCGACCAGGTGGTAGACGAACCCGCCCGCCCGCAGCGGGTCGTCCGGGTCGAGGCCGTCGTGGCGCAGCACCCGCAGGGCGTCACCGCGAACCTCGTCGAGGTAGGCGACGGCCTCCGCGCGCGGCAGGATCGGCAGGCCGGCGCGGGTTGCTCGCGGGTGGTCGAACGGGTTGTACAGCGCGGCCAGCCGCGGGTCCCAGCCGGCGTCCTCGCCCAGGGCGCGCAGCAGCCACAGCTGCTCGAAGGTCCCGATGTGGCCGAGGTCCCACACCAGGGGGCTCATGATCGGGTCGACCTGCCGGTGCACCTCGTCGTCGTCGAGCGGCTCGAGGAGCGCGTGGGTCACCCGGCGACCCTCGTCGAGGGCACCGACGAGCGCGGGCACGGGGGCGTGAGGGGCGGTCATCGGGGGCAACCTACAGCGGGGTGAGGGTGTCGATGGGGTCGCCGGCCCATGCAAGCGCCGCAGCCGGCGAGTCCGCGAGGCGCTCCGCCAGCTCGTCGGCGGGGCACCGCCCGCGCATCGTGAAGTGGTCGAGGAACGTCTCGGTGGTCCGCAGGTCCTGGTCGCGCACGTAGCCCACCGGCAGACGGCGGCCACCGGCCAGCGCCAGCGACCACGCCTCGACGGCCTGTGCGCACATGGCGGGGTCCGCCACCCCGGAGACGACTGCGCGATCGAGCAGCGTCGAGAGCGTCGCCCGGTGGCGCTCGAGCAGGCCACGGATCTGCTGGCGGGCCCGAGCGTCGTACAACGCGCCCACGAGCAGAACCACGGGCACGGCGCGCCAGCGCCGCGGCAGCGCGTCCACACCCCGCAGCTCCAGGAAGCCGCGCGCCCGGACCTCGGGGAAGAGCGTCGTCAGATGATAGCGCAGGTCCTCGGCGGTCGGCCAGCCCGCCGGGCCCCCGGCGCGGAGCCAGTCGCCGAACGTCCGTCCCGGCGTGCCCGGTCGGCAGCCGTGTCGGGTGTGGACCAGCAGCACGTCGGCGGACAGTGCGAGGCCGGCGAGCTGGTCGACGGGGTCCTCGCTGCCGGACAGGAATCGGGCGGGCAGGCCGGTGCGGGTGGGGTCGAGCTGTCGCCACAGCAGGCCCCGGCCGGAGACGGCTCCCGGGACGGGGCTGGCAGCGAACGTCGCGACCAGGAGCGGGGCGAGGAGGTTTGCGACCAGCCAGCGCTCCCCGGCGGTCGACGGCGGGCCGAGACACAGGTTGACCTGCAGGGAGGCGGTGTGGCACATCATGGTGCGCCCGGCCGGCCCGCGCCGGGCCAGGTATGCCGCCATCGCCGAGTAGCGCGGTGTCTCCAGCTGCCGGGTGACGCTGTCGGCGGGATGCCAGACGTCGACGCCGGCCGCGGCGAGCGTCGCACCGGCCATGGCGTAGGAATGAGCGACGTCCATGCTCGTCCGGTCGAGCGCGGCGAGCGCGGCCGCGGCGGTGTCCCAGGGTGCGGTCGCCACCTCGACCTGCCCGCCGGGCTCGCAGGTCACCTGCGTGCCCGCGTCGAGGGCGAACAGCGGGACGCCCCCCGGAGTCTGCGTGTGGGGGGTCAGGCGCCCGAGGACGGACAACGTGCCCGGGGCGCCGGAATCGGTCAGCGGCACCCTGCCGGCCGGCGCGCCGCCGTCGGTGAGCCGGACGGGGAAGGCCTCGGCCTCGAGGCCGACCTTGCCGAGCTCCGGGGCGCCCGGCTCGGGCGCGTAGCATGCCGCCGCGACCACGTCACGGACCTCGTCGGCGGCCAGCGCGGCGCGCAGGTCGTGCGTGGGCATGGCGTGCCTCGACGCCGCGCGGGTCGTCAGCCGTCCAGCGGACGGACGCCGGTCACGGTGATGGAGAACTCGCCGGCCGGTGCGGCGTAGGCCACCGTGTCCCCGACGCTGCTGCCGACGAGCGCACGGCCGAGTGGCGACTGGGCGCTCACCACGCTCAGCCCCTGTGCGCGGTCCTCCCGGCTCCCGAGGAGGAAGGTCTCCTCGTCGCCGTGCTCGTCGACGGTGCTCACGACCATGCCCGCCGCGACGGTGTCGCCTCCCGGTGCCTCGCCGACCTTGGCCTCGCGCAGCATCTGCTCCAGCTGGCGGATGCGCGCCTCCATCTTGCCCTGCTCCTCCTTGGCGGAGTGGTACTCCGCGTTCTCGCGCAGATCACCGTGCGCCCGCGCAACCTCGATCGCGGCGGACGCCTGGGTGCGACCTTCACCCTTGAGGTGGGCCAGCTCCGCGCTGAGCCGCTCGTACGCGGACTGGGACAGCCATACCGCTTCGCTGTTCACGTGTATGTCCTTGTCGGATGCTGGGGGCCGCCGGAGAGTCTACGGTTTGTGCACCATGCCGGAGCTCCCCGAGGTGCAGGCCCACGCCGAGCGATTGACCGCGACGCTCGCCGGGCTGGAGCTCACCGGCTTCGACGCCCTGACGTTCTCCGTGCTGAAGACCTTCGCACCCCCGCCCGACGCACCCCTCGGGCGGGAGCTCCAGCAGGTGGGCCGGCGAGGCAAGCACCTGCTGCTGGCCCTCGGCGACCTCACCTACGTGGTGCATCTGATGCAGGGCGGGCGGCTGCGCGTGGGGGCGGCGGGGGACGGGCGGGCACGCCCCCGCGGGGGACGGCGGGGCGCGCAGCCGGTCGCCCGCTGGTCGTTCGCCGACGGGCGAGCGCTGCTGCTCACCGAGGCCGGCTCCGAGCGGCGCGCCGGCGTGTGGATGATCGCCGGCGACCCGCTGGCCGCCGAGCCGCTCGCGGGCCTCGGACCCGAGGCGGACGACGTCGATGTGCCTGAGATGGCCGCCATGCTGCAGGCCCACTCCATGCGCCTGCACACCTTCCTGCGCAAGCAGCAGGTCATCGCCGGCCTCGGCCGCCGTCTGGCCAACGAGGTGTGCCACACAGCGGGGCTGTCACCCTTCGCGCCGACAGGCAGGCTCGCGGACGACGCCGGTCGTCTCGTGGAGGCCATCGGCGCGTGCGTGACGCAGAGCCTGGCCGTCGAGCGTGCGCTCGACGACATGAGCGCCTCGAGGGAGCGACCCGGTGGCGTCCACGGCCGCACCGGTCAGCCATGCCCGGCTTGCCAGGACAGCGTGCGGGCCGTGGAGTACCGCGGCTACACGGTGAACTACTGCGCCACCTGCCAGACCGGCGGCAAGGTGCTGGCCGACAACACGACCAGCAAGTTCCTCAAGTAGCGTCGCCGGTGCCCCCCGCGGGGGACCGGGCCCCTCGTGCCGCATCCCCGGCGCCCGCCTCGAGGAGGGACAAGCCGTTCCAGGCGAGCGTCACGAGGTGGTCGACGAACTCCTCGCGCGGCATGTCGCTCGTCTGCAGCCACCAGTCGCCGGCCACCTGCACCATGCCGACCAAGCCCTGACCCCAGGCCTCGGCGGGTGCGTCGCAGCTGCCCGAGCGCGTGAGCTCTGTGGCGATGGCGGCGCCGACCTCGCGTCCCACGCGCACGATGAAGTCGGAGACGGTCGCGCGTGCCTGGGAATGGTCCGCGAGCCTGCGGTGCATCAGGAAGCGATAGGTCTGCGGTTCGGCCTCGATGAAGCCGAGGTACACGTCGATGGCGGCGGCGAGCCGGGTACGCGCGTCGGCGTGCTGGGACAGGGCAGGCAGGAGCCCGCCCATCACCGGTTCGACGTAGCGCTCGGCCAGCAGGCGGAAGAGCTCGCCCTTGTCCCCGAAGTGGCGGTACAGGATCGGTTTGCTGATGCCCGCTTCGGCGGCGATGACGTCCATCGACGCCGAGGGGCCGTCCCGGCGGATCACCCGATCGGCCGCGTCGAGGAGCTGTCGGCGTCGGAACTCGGCGGTGCTGGCCGTGCGCTCCGTGCGGGGGGAGGTGGCCACGTCCATCCGGGCAGGCTACACCGGAGCGCGCGCGTAGACTCGGCGGTTCGTCCGACGGATTCGTTCGACCTGGAAACATCGTCCGAAAGGATCGTGGGTGCGCCCGTTGCGGTCCGGTCTGCTCGCCGACCCCACCTTCGTGACGGCCATGGCGATCGCCGTGGTCGTCGCGCTGGGGTTCGGCGTGGTGGTGCCGGTCCTGCCGCTGTTCGCGCGCGACTTCGGCGTCGGGCTCTTCGAGGTGTCGCTCGTCGTGAGCGTCTTCGCCGCCACCCGGCTCGTGTCCAACGTCTACACCGGCGCGCTCACCGACCGCATCGGGATGCGCACCTCGATCTGCTGGGGGGCGGGCATCGTCGCGCTCTCGAGCCTGCTCGTCGCCGGTGCTCCGAACTACGTCGCGCTGCTCGTCCTGCGGGGTCTGGGCGGCGTCGGCAGCGCGCTGTTCCTGAACGCGCTGCTGGCGTTCATCGTCCGCACGGTGCGCCGCGACCAGCGGGCGCGGGCGGTGGGCATGCTGCAGGGCGCGTTCCTCTTCGGCATCTCGTTGGGCCCGAGCGTCGGCGGGCTGCTGGCGGAGCCGCTCGGGTTGCGGTGGCCGTTCGTGATCTACGCGGCCTTCTGCGGGGCGGCGGCCGTCGTGGCCTACCTGTTCCTGCCCGTCACCGACGCGCGGGCAGCCGTCGACGACGTGACCATCCCCGAGGGCCCCGACGGCGGCCTGGCCGCCGACCCGCGCGGCTTCGGGCCCATATGGCGCGCGGCTCGGCAGCTGTGCACCGATCGGACGTTCGTGGCGGCGCTCATCATGATGGGCGCGTCGCGGTGGGCGGCCACGGGGCTGCGGTTCAGCCTGCTGCCGGTCTTCGGGGCGGAGGAGATCGGGGCGGGCCCCTTCCTGGTGGGGCTGGCGCTCACCGTGGCGGCCCTGGCACAGCTGGCGGCCCTGTGGCCGGCGGGCCGGATCGCCGACACGATCGGTCGACGCCCCTTGGCCGTGCCCTCCTACCTCGCGTTCGGGGTCGTCGCCGCGACCTTCGGTCTGGCCGGGACGCTGCCCGCCTTCTTCGTCATGGTGACGCTGTACGGGCTCGCCACAGGCTTCACGTCGGTCGTCCCGCCCGCTGTCGCCGGGGACGTCGTGCCCGCACAGCGCAGCGGGCTCGCCATGGGGGTCCTGAACACCGCGGGCGACCTCGGGGTCGTCCTGGGCCCGCTGGTGTCGGGGCTGCTCGCCGACCGCGTCGGGTACGGCTGGGGCTTCGGCGTGGCGGGGGTGCTGCTGGTGGTCGCCGCGCTGGCGGCCGCTCGCATGCGCGAGACGCTGGGGTCCGCCGCGACGACCGTCGCGTAGGATCGGGGCGATGGCACTGGCGACCGAGTGGCTCTACCGGCTGTACGAGCACCGCCTCGTGCGCGGGTTGCGGGGGGGTGCGCTGCCGCGCCACGTCGGGGTCGTGCTCGACGGCAACCGCCGGTTCGCGCGGGAGAAGGGGTTCGGGAAGGTGGCTGAGGGCCACCGCCTCGGTGCGGGCAAGATCCACGAGCTCGTCGACTGGTGCTACGAGCTCGGCATCCCCTACGTCACCTTGTGGCTGCTCTCGACGGACAACCTGCAGCGTGACGCCGAAGAGGTCAGCGACCTCCTCGGCATCATCGCCCAGACCATCGAGCAGCTGGCGACCGAGCCGCGCAACCGCACGCGCGGGCTGCGGGTCACGGCGGTGGGGGCGCTGGACCAGGTTCCCGACGAGCTGCGGGAGGTCTTGAAGGAGGCGCAGGAGCGCACCGCCACCGGTGACGGTCTCCACGTGCAGGTGGCGGTGGGGTATGGCGGCCGCCAGGAGATCACCGATGCCCTGCGGGGGCTCCTCGAGGAGCGCCACGCGGCGGGAGCGACCCTGGAGGAGGCGATCGCGGACCTGTCCCCCGAGGCGATCGCGGCCCACCTGTACACCAACGGGACACCCGATCCCGATCTCATCATCCGCACGTCCGGCGAGATCCGCCTCTCCGGGTTCCTGCTGTGGCAGTCGGCCAACAGCGAGTTCTACTTCTGCGATCCCTACTGGCCGGCCTTCCGCAAGACGGACTTCCTGCGTGCCCTCCGCGACTTCGCGTCACGCCAGCGCCGGTACGGTCGCTGAGGCGGCCGGCGCCCGGCGCCACAGGGGTCCATCGGCGCGGGACGAGAGAGAGACCATGATCGAGGCGACCGACATCGAGGGTCTGCTGGTCGTGCGCTGGCCGACCCACGGCGACGACCGCGGGTTCTTCCGCCAGACCTATCAGGTGGCGGAGATCGCCGACGTGCTCGGCCGTGAACCGGTGCTGCTCCAGGGCAACCACTCCCGGTCCGCGCCGGGGGTGCTGCGGGGCTTCCACGCCGAGCCCTGGGACAAGCTCGTCTACGTGGTGCGGGGACAGGTCATGGCGGCGATCGCCGACATCCGTGCGTCCTCGCCGACGTTCGGTCAGGCACGGACGTTCCGCCTGGGCGAGCCGCCCGACGGCGAGCGCATCCGGCTGTTCATCGCCCAGGGCCTGGCCAACTCGTTCCTGACCCTCGGCTCCGACCCGGTCGACTACCTGTACGACGTGAGCGACTACTGGCGACCGGACATCGACAAGCCGTCGGTCGCGTGGGACGACCCTGACCTCGGCGTGGACTGGCCGATGGCGGACCCGGTCCTCTCCGATGCCGACCGCGACAACCCGACCCTGCGCAAGCTGTTCCCCGACCACCCGCGGTGGCGGTAGCAGACCCCGCGGATGGAGGAGGTCGTGACGCGGATCGAGCTCGTGCGCCATGCGCAGGCGCAGGCGCGGGAGGGGTGGGGGGACCGCCCCGACCGTGACCGCCCGCTCACCGCGGCCGGGCAGGCGCAGGCCGAGGCGCTGGCCCGGGCGATCCTCGACGAGGGCCCGGTCGACGCGTGCTACGCCAGCCCGACCCTGCGCTGCGCGCAGACCCTCGAGCCGCTGCTGGCCGCGGCGGGCGGGTCGCTGCTCGAGGAGGAGGCGCTCGCCGAGGCGCCGACGGTGCCGAGCACCGACCGCGGCAACGCCTGGGTGGCGTCGGCGTGGCTGGGCGGACGCGCGCTGGGGTTCGTCGACCGGCTGACGGCAGAGCTGGCGGGCCGGCGCATCGTGGCGTGCTCGCACGGCGACGTGGTGCCCGCGCTCCTCGCCGCGCTCGCCGGCCGCGATGGCCTCGTCCTGCCCGATGTGGGCCTGCACAAGGGAGCGCGCATCTCGCTGCGGTTCCGCGATGGCCGGTGCGTGGAGGCGCGCAGGCACCCCTGAGCGGGTACCCCCGAGGACCGGGTCGTGCGCGCGTCGCGGTGGTACTAGCGTGTGCGGATGGCCACGATCAGCGGTCTGCGCATCCTGTCGCGTCCGGGGCATCCGGACTTCCTGGACCTGCCCTGGAACGAGCCCCTGGACGAGTGGGTGGACGAGCGCATCGTCGACGTCGCGCGCGGCGTGCACCGCCACGTCGTCCGCTTCATCGACTACGAGGGGCAGGTGTACGCGCTGAAGGAGCTGCCGCCCCGTCTGGCCGATCGCGAGTACCGCCTGCTACGCAAGATGGCCGAGGAGTCCCTCCCCGCGGTGGATGTCGTCGGGGTCGTCAAGCGCGCGGGCACCGGACACGCGGGCCTGGAGGACGTGCTCGTCACGCGCTTCCTCGACTACTCGTTGCCGTACCGCACCGTCTTCATGCACCGCCGGGAGCCGTCGGCGGCGCCGGGGCTGGCCGACCGCCTGCTGGACGCGCTGGCGGTCCTCCTCGTGCGCCTGCACCTCGCGGGGTTCTTCTGGGGCGACTGCTCGCTGTCCAACACCCTCTTCCGTCGGGACGCGGGCGAGCTCGCGGCGTACCTGGTCGACATCGAGACCGGAGAATGGCATTCGACGCTCACCGCCGGCCAGCGCCGGCACGACCTGGAGCTCACCCAGGAGAACGTTGCCGGCGGCCTGCTGGACCTGCAGCTGGAGCTCGGCCTGGCGCCCGAGCCCGACCCGCTCGCGGTGGCGGAGGACCTCCGCGGGCGGTACGAGCGGCTCTGGGCCGAGCTCACCAACGACGAGCTCCTCCGGCCCGACGAGCGCTTCCGCATCGCCGCCCGCATGCGGCGACTGAACGAGCTCGGGTTCGACATCGACGAGGTCGAGCTGGTCGCCACCGCCGACGGTGACCGGCTGCTGATGAGGACGCACGTGACCGAGCAGGGCCACCACCGTCGTCGGCTGCTGTCGCTGACCGGCCTGCAGGCACAGGAGAACCAGGCGCGCAGCCTGCTGAACGACCTCGCGAACTTCCGCGCGAGCCTGGAGCGACGGACGGGCCAGCCCATCAACGAGAACGTCGCCGCCTACCGCTGGCTGTCGACGGTGTTCGAGCCGACCGTGGCGGCGATCCCCGAGGCACTGCGCGGCAAGCTCGAACCGGCCGAGGTCTTCCACGAGGTCATCCAGCACAAGTGGTTCCTGTCGGAGGCCGCGGGCCGCGACGTGGGCGTGGAGGAGGCGGTGGCGTCCTACATGAATCGCATCCTGCCCACCGTCCCCGACGAGCGGACCGTGCTCGGCAGTGACGGGTTCATGGGCTACGGATAGGGTCGGCGGCCACGCTCGGGACAGCCGGGACAGGAGGGAACCGCCGTGAGCCTGGTCAGCCTCGAGGACCACGAGTCGGTGCGGGTGCTCACGCTGACGCGACCCGCTGTCCGCAACGCGATGGACACCGCCATGCTGGGCGCGCTGCTCGACGCCCTGGCCGACGCGGTGGCCGAGACGGCCGTGCGCGTGGTCGTGCTCACCGGTGCCGGCGGGGCCTTCTCCGCCGGCGCGGACCTGCGTGAGGAACTCGACCACGGGGGGCGCGTCCGCCGCATGGACCTGTTCTGCCAGGTCTACGAAGCCGTGGGCACCTGCCCCAAGCCGACCGTCGCCGCGGTCGCGGGTCACTGCGTGGGAGGCGGGGCGGAGGTGGCGGCGGCGTGCGACGTCCGGGTGGCCGACCCCACGGCGTCGTTCCGCTTCCCCGGAGCCGCACTCGGCATCCCGGTTGGGGCGGCGAAGCTCGTGGGACTCGTGGGGCTCGGCGCGGCCAAGGACCTCGTGCTCACCTCGCGCACCATGGACGCCGAGGAGGCGCGGTCCATCGGTCTGGTGCAGCGGCTGGCGCGCGCCGGGGGCGCACTGGACGGCGCGCTCGACACCGCCGTCCGCATGGCCGCCAACCACCCGGACAGCGTCGCGCACCTCAAGCGGCTGTTCGGGCGGTTCTCCGGTCTGGGTGACCGCATCGCGGTGGAGAACGACGCGCTGCACGGGCTGGCGGAGGCCGACGGCGACTACGCCGCCCTGACCATGCCCGACCCGAAGCGGACCGCCGGATGGCCGGGTGTGCCGGGCCCCGGCCGCTGACCGGTATGCTCCTCGTCCCCGATCTCATGAGGTGACGCCGTGACCGACTCCCGTCAGCCGCAGCAACCGGACCGCAACCTGGCCCTCGAGCTGGTACGAGCGACGGAGGCCGCGGCGATGGCCGCCGGCCGCTGGATGGGCCGAGCGCAGAAGGAGGAGGGCGACGGCGCCGCAGTCGGGGCGATGCGCGCCGTGCTCAACACCGTGGAGATGGACGGTGTCGTCATCATCGGCGAGGGTGAGAAGGACGAGGCGCCGATGCTCGCCAACGGTGAGCGCGTCGGCACCGGCCACCCGCCCGAGGTCGACATCGCGGTGGACCCGGTGGAGGGCACCACGCTGCTCGCCGAGGGCCGCCACGGGGCGGTGGCCGTGATCTCGGCGGCGCCACGCGGCACCTTGTACGACCCCGGCCCCATCATGTACATGGAGAAGTGGGTCGTGGGCCCCGACGCGACCGGCGTGGTCGACCTCGACGCACCCGTCGGCGACAACCTGCGGGCCATCGCCAAGGCCAAGGGCAAGGACGCCAACGACCTGCTCGTCATGACGCTCGACCGCCCCCGGCACGACGACCTCGTCCGCGACTGCCGTGCGGCCGGGGCCCGGCTGCGGCTCATCAGCCACGGTGACGTGGCCGCGGCGCTGCTGGCGTCCGTGCCCGAGAGCAACGTGGACGTCATGATCGGCATCGGTGGGACCCCCGAGGGCGTGCTGACCGCGTGCGGCCTCCAGGCCACCGGCGGGGAGCTGCTCGGGCGGCTGTGGCCCCGGGACGAGGACGAGCGCCGTCACGCCGAGGAGCTCGGCTTCGACACCACCGAGATCCTCGACACCAACCGCCTGTGCAACAGCTCGGACGCGTTCGTGGCCGTGACCGGCATCACCGACGGCGACCTGCTCGCCGGCGTGTCCTACACCCCCGGCGGCGCCATCACCGAATCGATGGTCATGCGCGGCAAGTCCGGGACGGTCCGTTGGATCAAGGCGCACCACAACCTCGACAAGGTCATGGAGTACTCCGCCGTCGAGTACGGCTGAGCCGCCAGCCGTGCGCACCGAGGTGCGCACGGCCGTGACCGTTTGGCCCGCCACTCGTTGGGGTAGGAGGAACGCACCGGCAACGGTTCCCGCCCCTACCGGGGCGCCGCACTCCAGTTCTCATCCCATCGCGCCGATGTTCGATGGTGTGGGCCGTCAGGCCCCGGGCTGGGGAAGCGCAGCGCTTGCGAGCGCTTGCCAGCGCCTGGTCGGAGAGAGGAAGTTGGGATGAGCACCCACCGTCGCGGCGTCTGCACGGACTGCGCGCAGCGCGGCTGGTTGGAGCTCGTCCACCTGCGGTGGCTGTGCGTGTCGTGCCGGGGGCGGGGCGAGGACCGGTGAGCACCACCGCCGCCACCAGCCTGCCGTTCTTCAACTTCTTCAACCGGGAGCAGGCCGAGTACGTCGCCCGCGTCTACCTCGAGGATCCCGAGGTCCTGCAGGCGGACGTCCTGGAGGTCGCCGGGTGCTGGCAGGTCGTCGTCACCCCCCGCTAGCGTGTCCGCCCGCCGTGGCGGTGCCAGCCGTTGGAGCTCCGGGTCGGCGCGTCCGTGCGAGCCCGGTCGCGCCGTGAATGGCGAAGCCTGATCCGGACGGTAACCTCGGGGCGGGCCATCGAAGGCCGACCTTTTCTTTCGACCAGGGAGCGTACGTGATGAGAAACCGGGCTCGATGGAGTGCTGTCCTGACGGCGATGCTCGTCGCCGCGCTCGTACCGGCGGCGGGCGCAGGCGCCCACGGCGACGGCGACGGGGTCGAGGCGTACCACTCCGAGGAGCACACGGTCACCGTGATCGAGGAGGAGTTCATCCCCGAGGTGATCACCGTCAGCGCGGGCGACACCGTCACCTGGCAGGCGCCCTCCGACAACCTGGAGGAGCACACCCTCCACGAGGACGACAGCCTCCTTTTCGAGGAGTCGCTCTTCCCCGGGACGTCCTTCAGCTACCGGTTCACCCGCACGGGCACGTACACCTATCACTGCGACATCCACCCCGGCATGGACGGCGCGGTCGTCGTCGAGTCGCTCGAGGAGCCGGTGGCACCAGAGGCGCCTCGCGACGTGGAGGCCACGGCGGGGCCGGAGTCGGCCACCGTCGCCTGGTCGTCACCGGAGTTCGACGGGGGTAGCGCCGTCACCGACTACGTCGTCACCACCCTGCCCGGGGGGCAACGGGACATCTTCGGCGACAGTCCCGCCACGATCACCGGATTGACCCCCGGCGAGTCCTACACCTTCGAGGTCCGGGCCATCAACGAGGTCGGCGAGAGCGATCCCGCGACCTCGAACGCGGTGACCCCAACCGAGGACACCGACCCCGACCCGACCCCGACCCCGGGGGCGGGTCCGTGTCCCGAGGACGTGGCACCGGCGCCGTTCACCGACCGCGACGCGATCCCGTCGACGCATCGGGGCAACGTGGACTGCGCGTCGAGCCTTGCGGTGGTCACCGGGTTCAGCGACGACACCTACCGCCCGACCCTGTCGGTGCGCCGTGACCAGATGGCGTCGTTCATCGCGCGCAGCCTGGACGCGGC
>JBBDQS010000073.1 GCA_040905805.1 Egibacteraceae bacterium
TTGACGTGGTGCGGCCCGACCACCATCGCCGTGAAGTTGCCGGCGTACCGGTGGATGGAGTCCGGGAGGCGGTCCACGCACCTGCGGATCCAGCGGTGACCGGGCTCTGCCGCCATGATTGCGTTGGTCACGACCTGCTGCCCCTTCCATCGGTCCGGGCTGTAGCCTGCCCAGGCCGAATCATCCATCAGCACGTCCAGGGGGCGCAGCGGGATGACGTCCATGTCCACGTAGACGCCGCCGTACTCCAGCAACAACTCCAGGCGCAGCACGTCGGCCCGCCAGCGCAGCGCGTCCTCCGGCGGTGCGTAGTCCCATGCGTCCTGGTTCTGCAGCGGAAACGGCGGCACAGTCCACTGCATCAGCTCCCAGTCCGGGTGCATCTCGCGCCACTCCTCGCCGGCCTCTGCGTACTCGTGCGGGAGCAAGCCGGATCCCTCCACCCAGATGCGGTGGACGATCTTCGGAATGCTCACCGGTCCCTCCTCAGCAGCCACGCACGCTTGAAGGTGGTCGGCAGCTCGCGGCGGCTCCACCCCGGCGGAATGTCCTTTGTCCACTCTCGGTGCAACACGTGGTGGTGGCCCTCCAGGTGCTTGTCCGTGCCGTAGACCAGGACCAGGTCTCCGTAGCCGAACAGGGCTGCCAGGTACGCCTGGTAGTCAGCATCCTTCACCAGGTGGAACATCACGTCCATGGACAGCACCAAGTCGAACCGAGTGCCCTCCGGCGGGAGCTGCGTGATGAAGTCGCCGGACGGGCGCTCCTCGCGAGCCAAGGCCACTGCCGCAGGGGCCGGGTCGTAGCCGGTGTAGCGAGACACGCTCAGGCCGGCGGCCACGTGCCCGTCGCCGCACCCGAGGTCCAACAGCGTCTCCACGCGGTTGATGCCCGCCACCTCGTTCACCAGCGCGATCTTCTCCCGCGCCTCGGCTCCCCTGGACCCCGCTCCCGAGAAGCCGCCCTTCCGGTAGCGCTCCTCCCAGTACGTCATGCGCCGATCCTCAAGCTCACCTCGTCCCCGTCTCCGAGGCCCAGGTGCT
>JBBDQS010000074.1 GCA_040905805.1 Egibacteraceae bacterium
CCGAGGCGCCGTGGGGGCCGGTACATCCTGATCGGTTCCAGTCGCACATCGGTCATCCGTATGGCTCCGACCAGCCATGGACATGGGGAACACCGAAGCTGACGGAGCGCGGCGTCGACTCCATCACCCAGCAAGACGTCATCCGCGTTGGCGAACAGCAGGACGTCACCCGTTGCGACTCGTGCACCGTGGTTCATCGCCGTATAGATGGAGGAGCCTGCCAGCAGTTCGAACCTGGCACCGGCCTCGAGTACGCAGGCCTTGGTGGCATCTGTCGAGCCGCCGTCAACCACGATGTGCTCCAGCACCGACGAGCAATCAGCGACTGCCGATAGGCAGTCAGCGATGTACTCACCGGCGTCGAGCGTTGGCGTGATGACAGAGATGGTGGTCATGCTGTGGCCTCAGCTTCCACCGGCCGCTCCGGCCTTGCTTTCGGCGACGAGTGCCGCAAGCGTCCACACCCCAACCGCCACGAGCACCATCACGGCGACCATGGCCGGACCGGCGATCTGCATGGCGTGCCAGACCTTGACGTTCGCCCAGGCGCTGCGCTCGACGTAGTCGACCGTGTTGTGGACGGCGCCGAGGCCCTGGATCACGATGGACAGCATGACCAGCGCGGAGAAGATGCGCCGGCGCGAGGAGGTGCGCGCCGTCCACTCCCGATACGCGAGCAGCAGCAACGGCGCGGCCATCATGAGCAGCTCGATCGACAGCCGGTAGGAGAAGAAGTTGTTGCCGCCGGAGAAGTAGTTGATCCGCAGCTGCACGAGCATGTAGACGAGTCCACCCACGGCGCAGGAGCGCACCCAGGGGGGAGCCACGCGCCACGCCGATCGCAGGCCGGGGAGAAGCGCCAGCAGGAACGGCGACATGACCAGGAACCCGCGATCGGGGGACACCAAGGTGCCGGCGATGCCCTCGCCGTAGTCCCACCACGGCCGGCCGGCGAGATTGCTCGTGACGTAGCTGTCGTAGCCGCCGGCGAGTGATACCTCACCGAAGATGGCGACGTTGTAATACAGGAGCGCGCACAGTCCGAGCAGGGCAGGCACGCCGATGAGGGCGACGGGGCGCCAAGACCGGGCGCTGATCCCTGCCCACACGCCTGCCACAGCGGAGATGACGGCCAGGTGCGGTCGGGTGAAGACGGCGAGTCCAAAGCCGATGCCGGAGCGCACATAGTGCTCCCTGGCCAGGGCCAGCATCGCCGCGGCGAGCCACAGCTGGTTGGGTCCATGCGCCCACAGGGCGTCGGCGGACACCGACCAGGTGGAGGTTGCCAGGCCCGCGATGAGAGCCGCCGCCATGGCCGTCGAGGGCCGGACAAGGCGGCGAAAGACGAGGTGGAGCAGCGTCATGGCCCCGGCGGCAGCCATGACCGCGGCGAGTGTCGCGGGGACGAGGCTCGGGACCTCGGGATCCGTGCCGACCAGCCAGTAGAACGGGACGGCGAAGAAGATGACCCCAGGTGTGCGGTTGCTCACCACGCGCTCGCCGTTGTCCACGAACCACAACAGCCTGCCTTCGAACGCGTCGAGGGTCAGGTTGCCGTGGGTCACCAACTGCCAGGCGGGGACCCCCGCTGCCACCGGGTCCGGGCTCACGCCCCAGGTGTAGGTGGCGGTGGCCAGATACACGAGGCAGAGGAACAGGAAGACGAAGGTCGCCGACAGGGCAGCCGGGTAGCCGTCGATGCGCTCGGGCAGCCCCGCCAGGGCAGCGGGCAGCCGGGCACGGGCTGCGCGCAGGTTTCGGGGTACGGACGACACGTTCACCAGTATCAACCTCGGACGACGACCACCTCTGCTTGATCGTCGCGTCACGGGCCGGGCACCCTGATCGCATAGCCTCAAGCGCTATGGCCCTGAACGCGTACGCGCGCGCCGCCACCGACCGGGTGCTCACCCCGGTGGGTCGGGCGATGGCGCGCCTGGGCTTCACCGCCAACGGCATGACCGCCTCCGGCGTGGTGCTGACGGTCGCCGGCGTGGTCGTGGTCCTGTTGGGCCAGCACGTGATCGGCGCCTGGGTGCTCGCGTTCGCGACCGCCACCGACGCCTTCGACGGCATCGTCGCCCGGGAGCGGGGCACCGCGGGCCCGTTCGGCGCCTTCCTGGACAGCCTGGCCGACCGCATCGGTGAGGCGCTCATCTTCGGCACCGTCGCCTGGCTCGTGCGCGACGACCCGCTGCTGTTCGGTCTGGCGATCTTCGTTCTGGGCGGGTCCCAGGTCACCAGCTACATCCGCGCCAAGGCCGAGTCGCTCGGCTGGGACGCCACCGTGGGGGTCCTGGAGCACGCCGAGCGGGTCATCATCATCATCCTGGGCATCGTCTTGTCCCTGCTGGCCCTGGCCCTGTGGGTGCTCGCGGTCGGTGTGGCGATCACGATCGTGCAGCGGCTGCGGGCCGTCGCCCGCGAGGCCGGGCAGGCCGGGCAGACGCCGTGAGCGCCCACCGGGGCTCGGGATTGCCCGGCCAGCCTGTGGACCGCAATCCGGGCGCGCATCAGCGCATTCCCCCCGACCCTCGACCGGAGAGCCTGGGCATGCGGGTCAACGCCGCGCTATGGGACCTGGCCTGGGAGACCGCCCGCCGGCTGCCCGAGGCGCTGGCGCATGCGCTGGCTGCGGTGCTGGCCACCGTGGCCTTCTGGGTGGCCGCTCCGGTGCGGCGGCGCCTGACCGCCAACCTCGCGCGGGTCGTGGAGCCCTCGGTGCTGGACCGGACCGTGCGAGCGGCCTTTCGCTCCTACGCCCGCTACTGGATCGAGGCGTTCCGCGCAGCTGACCTCGACCCCGACGACCTGGACCGACGCACCACCACCGGGGGCTTCGCCCACCTCGACGAGGTCCTGGAGCGCGGGCGGGGCGCGATCATCCTGCTGGCCCACCATGGCTCCTGGGACGTCTCCGCACAGTGGGGCGAGTCCCACGGGTACCACATGGCCGCCGTCGCCGAGGTGGTCCGCCCCCGTGCGCTGTTCGAGAAGTTCGTGCGCCTGCGGGAGGCGGTGGGCCTTGAGGTGGTGCCGCTGCGCCGGGGTGGCGACGTGCTCGGGCGGCTGGAGGAGGTGCTCGCCGAGAACCACCTGGTGGGCCTGCTCGCCGAGCGCGACCTCAGCGGCCGGGGACCGGTCGTGCGGTTCTTCGGCGAGGATGCGCGCATCCCGCCGGGTCCGGTGGTGCTGTCGCAACGCACCGGCGCGGCGATCGTGCCCTCGACCATGCTCCAGCGGCCCGGCCGGCGCTGGCACATCGAGGTCCTGCCCCCCGTGGACGCGGCCCACCTGGACGTCGACGAGGCCGCACAGCAGGTGGCCTGCGCGCTGGAGACGCTGATCCGGCTCGCACCCGAGCAGTGGCACGCCGTCCAACCAGTGTGGCTGGCTGATGTCCCCCCCCACCGCAGAGGCGACTGGACGCCCCGAGCGGGCAACCGCCACGCACCCGCGGACGGCAACCAGGCCGGACCCGGCGGCGGGGCCGCGGCCGGCCCGCGGGAGCAGGCGGGATGAAGGTCGCGTTGGTGTGCCCCTACGACTGGGTATGTCACGGCGGGGTGCGGGCCCATGTCGAGAGCCTTGCCGCACACCTGACCGACCGCCATGACGTGCGCATCTTCGCCCCCGCCTCGGGTCCCCTCGACCAGGCGGGCGTGGGGCCCCTGGTGACCCCACTGGGCCGCCCGATCCCGGTGCGCTTCAACCGGTCGGTGGCGCCGCTGTCACCGTCGCCGTTGGCGGCCCGCCGGACCGTGCGGGCCCTGCGAGCCTTCGACCCCGACGTCGTCCACGTCCACGAGCCGCTGGTGCCGGTCGTATCGGCCGCCGCCGCCGCGTTCGGTCCGCGTCCCGTCGTGGGCACCTTCCACGCCTGGTCCACCGCGGACCGGCTGTACCGGATGGCCGCGCCCGTGGCGCGCCAGCTGGCCCGGCGCCTGGCGGTGCGGGTGGCGGTCTCCCATTCCGCACAGACCTACGCGGGCGAGGCCCTGGGCCTGCCCCTCGGCTCGTTCCAGGTCGTGCCGAACGGCGTCGATGTCGCGCGCTACGCCGACGCCGAGCCGCTGCCCGACCTCGTGGACCCTGAACGGCCGCTCCTGCTCTTCGTGGGCCGTCTGGAGCCCCGCAAGGGCCTGGACGTCGCCATCCGCGCCTTCCTGCGGTTGCGCGCCTCCCATCCGTCGGTGCGGCTCTGCGTGGTGGGTGAGGGCCCGGAGCGGCGCCGGTGCCAGGAGATGGTCCCGGGGTCCCTGCGTCCCGACGTGCTGTTCGTCGGTGCCGTGGACGAGGCCCAGAAGCCCCGCTACCACGCCAGCGCCGACGTGTTCGTCGCCCCGAACCTGGGCGGTGAGTCCTTCGGGATCGTCCTGCTGGAGGCCATGTCAGCCGGTCTCCCGGTGGTCGCCAGCAACATCCCGGGCTTCCGCGGGGTGGTCAAGGACGCCCGGCAGGGACGGCTGGTGCCACCAGGTGACGCGCTGGCCCTGGCGGACGCGCTCGGGACCCTGCTCGCCAACCCCCGCCTGCGAGCCGCCATGACCGCGGAGGGGCGACGCAGCACGGGCCGCTACGACTGGAAGGTCGTCGGCGCCGAAGTCGAGGAGGTCTACCGCCAGGCCCTGTCGGAGGCGTAGACTCGGCGCCATGATTCCCACGCTCATCGTCATCGGGATCGGTGTCCTCCTCGTCGGAGGCTTCGTCCTCATCTACAACGGGCTCGTTGCGCTGCGCAACGCGGTCCAGAACGCCTGGGCGAGCATCGACGTGCAGCTGAAGCGCCGCTACGACCTCATCCCCAACCTCGTGGAGACGGTCAAGGGCTACGCCAGCCACGAGCGGGAGACATTCGAGGCGGTCACCAACGCCCGTGCCAACGCGATGGCGGCCGACAACCCCGCGGATCAGGCCAAGGCGGAGAACGACCTCAGCCAGGCGCTGTTCAACCTGCGCGCCGTCGCCGAGGCGTACCCCGACCTGAAGGCCAACCAGAACTTCCAGCAGCTCCAGGAAGAGCTGACGAGCACGGAGGACCGCATCGCCTTCGCCCGCCAGGGCTACAACGACGCAGTGCGGCGGTACGACACCCGGCGGCAGTCGATCCCCTACAACATCGTCGCGGGACTCGGCAGCTTCGAACCCTACGAGTACTTCGAGGCCGACACCGACAGCCGCAGCCCGGTCGAGGTCCAGTTCTAGATCCCAGCGTCCCCGTGCGCCGTGTGCTGCTCGCAGTGGCGACACTTCTCGCTGTCGCCGGCGGGATCGCCGTCGTCGTCCTCACCAGCGGGGGTGAGGACCCAGCGGTGCCGCCCGACCCTGACCCGACTGCGGAGCCAGAGCCCGAGCCCGAGCCGGAGGCCGAGCCGATCATCGCGCCGCTGACGGGTGAGGCCGTCCAAGACCCGGCTGTGCCCGGCCGCTCCGTGGTGGCCCTGAAGGTCGACAACGCACCGCAGGCCAGGCCCCAGGTCGGCTTGGAGGATGCCGACATCCTGTTCACCGAGCTGGTCGAGGGCGGGACGACCCGGTTCATCGGGCTGTACCACAGCGCCATGGCCGAGGGTGCCGGCCCGGTGCGCTCCGGCCGCGACGTGGACGCCCAGGTGCTGCCGCCCTTCTCACCGGTCTTCGGGATCTCCGGTGCGGCCCCAGGGACGTACGAGGCCCTGCGCGGCGCCGGGCTGCTCGTCTACGAGGAAGGCCAGGCCGGCGCGTTCACCCGCGACCCCAACCGTGTCTCGCCGCACGACCTCATGGCCTCCACGTCCGCGCTGGCGAACGCTTCCGGTGATCTGCCTCCCGCGGCGGAGCCCTGGCCGTTCGATCCCGCGCCACCCGCCGGGGGTGAGCCGGCGACGGGGGTTGAGCTGATCTACAGCGCCTTCTACGCCGCTGCCTGGAACTGGGATGCGAGCGTCGACACCTGGCGGCGCAGCCAGGAGGGCGGACCCCATGTCGATGCCGACGAGGAGCAGCTGACGGCCGACACCATCGTCGTGGCACGCGTGACGACCTCCAACGGCCCCGGTGTCGACGTCGGCGGCAACCCCGTCCCCGAGGTCAACGCCGTGGGCGAGGGGGAGGCGACGATCCTGCGCGACGGGCGCAGCTACCCCGCGCGCTGGCGCAAGCCGGACGCCACCAGCCAGTTCGAGTGGCTGACCCCGGAGGGCCAGGTGCTGCCGCTGCGGCCCGGCCGGACCTGGGTGGAGCTCGTGCCGGAGGCCGGCAGGGTCAGCGTCGCCACCACCCCCGGCGCGGGGTAGGCTCGACGCTATGAACGACTCCCAGTCGGGGCAGCCGGCGCACGGCTCCCACACGGTGAAGCGCGGCCTCGCGGAGATGCTCAAGGGCGGGGTCATCATGGACGTCGTGACCGCGGAGCAGGCCCGCATCGCCGAGGAGGCGGGGGCCGTCGCGGTCATGGCGCTGGAGCGGGTGCCCGCCGACATCCGCGCCGACGGCGGGGTCGCCCGCATGAGCGACCCGTCGATGATCGACGCGATCATGGCGGCGGTGTCCATCCCCGTCATGGCCAAGGCGCGCATCGGCCACTTCGTCGAGGCCCAGGTCCTGCAGTCGGTCGGCGTCGACTACGTCGACGAGTCCGAGGTGCTGACCCCCGCCGACGAGGCGCACCACATCGACAAGCACCGCTTCACCGTGCCGTTCGTGTGCGGCGCGACCAACCTCGGTGAGGCGCTGCGGCGCATCGCCGAGGGCGCGGCGATGATCCGCTCCAAGGGCGAGGCCGGCACCGGCAACGTCGTCGAGGCCGTCCGCCACATGCGGGCGATCACCGGGGCGATCCGCCGGCTGTCCGCCATGAGCGAGGACGAGCGCTACGCCGAAGCCAAGGAGCTGCGCGCCCCGATCGACCTGGTCGCGCAGGTGGCCGCGGCCGGGGCGCTGCCGGTGGTGCTGTTCACCGCCGGGGGCATCGCAACGCCAGCCGACGCCGCGCTGATGATGCAGCTCGGCGCCGACGGAGTGTTCGTCGGCTCGGGCATCTTCAAGTCCGGCGACCCCGCGCGCCGGGCCCGCGCGATCGTTGAGGCCACGACCTACTTCTCCGACGCCGACGTGGTCGCCAAGGTCAGCCGCGACCTCGGCGAGCCGATGGTCGGGCTCACCGACCCGGGCCAGCGCCTGGCAGACCGCGGCTGGTAGCCCCCGCTGGCGGCGGCTCCGGGGCTGGCTGAGGTCCTGATCACCGCGATCGGCACCGACATCGGCGAGTTCGAGTGGACACTTGTCTGGTTGCGCCACCGTCAATATGGTGATTTATCGGTCTGGCCGACCAGAGAGGTGTCCACTCGGCGCATCGCACGGCGCACCGTGGTCGCTTCAACAGGGCGACGGGGACGGGACGATCGGGGGAAGCCCGAGTGCCAGGCGCTGGGCGCGGACCGCGAGGATCCGCCGGCGGGTGGCAACGGGGGTCCGTAGCATCCGCGCGCTGATGCGGAGCGTCTGGATGTCGAGCTCGGCGAGGGCGAGGTCCCGCTCCCCGTCCCGGAAGCGGTCGACGTCACGCTCGTGGTCCTTGCGCCCGTCGTACTCCAGGCACAGCCGCGCGTCGAGGAACGCGAAGTCCAGCCGGTAGCGCCGGCCGCCGCAGGTGAACGGGACCTGCGCCTCGGGCAGCGGGTCGCCGGGCTGCCACAGGTAGCGGTACACCCAGCGTTCGCCCTCACTCTCCAAGTGCAGCAGGCCCGAGGCGATGATCCTGCGCATCTCTGGCGCCCCACGAACGGTGCCGAGCGCCACCGCCCGGTCGGTCAACTCCTCGAGCGAGGTGCGTCGAGCGCGTCGGGCATCGTCGAAGGCGACGCGGATGACCTTGGCAGAGCGGAGGTGCGCGGCGTCGATGAGCCCTCGGGTGGCGGTAAGCGCGGGCAGATCCCGGACGGTGGCCTGGTCGACCGGAGCCACCCGCGAGCGCACGACGGTGAAAGGCGCGCCCCGCACGCGGCGATCGGGATCGATGATCACGTGGTCATACCCCGACAACCCGAAGCCCTCGAGCCCGTACAGGCCGCACGCCCAGGGGCCGCCGACGCGTGCGCCTGCCCCGCTGCGGTCCAGGGCGGCCGCGAGCCGCCCGATGTCGTCGGCCCTGGCGTCGGCGACCCGGTAGTGCGCCCGTGACCACCCCACGAGCTGTCCGGCCTCCAGCAACCAGTCGATCTGCGCGGGGTCATGGCCGAGGTCGAGCAGGCGCCGGCGGGACACGAATCCGGTGGCGTGGACGTCGGGGGGCAGGGCGGCCATGGCCCGCACGATGCCGGGTCCCACCCGGACGCGGCGGGGGTTGGTACCAAGGTTGTGGACAAACGGCGGTGGGGGGGGGGGGGGGACGGGTATGGACGGACCCGCGCGGTCTGTGCTGCGCTGACCCGCGCGGGCTGTGCTGCGCTGACTACCGCGCGGCCTGTGCGCTGACTACCGCGCAGAGCTCGACGCAAGGGACCCGCGGTCGGCCTTCAGGCCGACGGCAAGGGCCAGGGCGCCCGTCCCGAAGTGCAGGACGTGGTCCGCGACGTTCAGGGCGAGGAAGTTGACCGGCGAGGCCGCCGGCACGGCGACGCCGAACACGCCCACGGCCACGTAGGCGGCGCCGACGGCCGTGTTGACCATCCGCGCCGTCGCGGTCCCGCCGACGGCCCCGGCGACGAATGCGGCGCCGATCAACAGGTGGACGACATTGTGCACGGGGTTGACCTCGAAGATGCCGAGCAGCAGGGCGCCGTCGGGAGCGGCGAGGCCGACGCCCCCGGTCACGAGGAAGCCGACGAGACCGACGAGAAGATAGACCGCCCCGAAGGCGTAGCCGAAGATCTGGTTGACGCTCATGGTGATTGCCCTTCCTATGGCCCGGTGTCGTGGGGGTGGTGGCGAGGGTTCGTCGACGCGGCCGGGTGCGGATTGGCGGCGGGTAGCCTTGGGCCATGCACCGCACCCCGCCCGGGCGCGTGTCGGGAGCGGGACTCCTGCGCGACCGCGAACCAGCGCCGGCTGGCGACGCCGACGGCCCGCGCGTCGGCGTGCTCGCGCTGCAGGGCGACGTCGCCGAGCACCTGCGGATGCTCGATGCGGTCGGTGCCCAGGGTGTGCTGGTCCAGCGCCCCGGGGACCTTGACGACCTGGACGGGCTGGTCGTGCCGGGCGGTGAGTCGACGACGATTGGCAAGCTCGCGGAGCTGTACGGGCTGCTGGGGCCGTTGCGATCCCGGTTGGCGGACGGGCTTGCGGCGTTCGGCACGTGCGCGGGCGCGATCCTGCTGGCCCGCGGGGCGCTCCTGGCCGACGGGCGGCCCAGCGAGCAGCCGTTGCTGGAGGCGATGGACCTGGTGGCCCGCCGCAACGCCTTCGGCCGGCAGGTGGCGAGCTTCGAAGCGGACGTGCACGTCACGGGCGTGTCCGGGGACCCCATGCACGCCGTGTTCATCCGCGCGCCGTGGTTCGAGGCGGTCGGAGCCGACGTGGAGGTCCTGGCCACCGTCGCCACCGCGCTCGGCGAGCAGATCGTCGTGGCACGCCAGGGCCGGCTCCTGGCGTCGGCCTTCCACCCCGAGCTGGTCGGTGACGCGCGCCTCCACCGGCTCTTCGTCGCGTCGTTGCGGCGAGGATGACGCGCGGTGGGGCGGCCTATGACGGCGCCGGGAGGGCGCCGATGCTAGGGTCCGCTTCATGTCCGGTCACAGCAAATGGTCCACGATCAAGCGGAAAAAGGGCGCCGCCGACGCCAAGCGGGCGAAGCTCTTCGGTCGCCTGATCCGGGGCATCGAGGCCGCCGCCAAGAGCGGCGGCGTCGACCCCGAGGCCAACCCCACACTCGCCGACGCGATCCAGAAGGCCAAGGACGCCTCGATGCCGAAGGACAACATCGAGCGTGCCCTCAAGCGCTTGGCCGGTGAGGACGACGGGGTCACCTACGAGACCGTCTACTACGAGGGCTACGCCCCCGGCGGGGTCGCCCTGTACGTGGAGTGCCTGACGGACAACCGCAACCGGGCCGCCAGCGACGTGCGGTCGGCGTTCAGCAAGAACGGCGGGAACCTGGCTGAGCCGGGCGCGGTCAACTACCTGTTCACCAGGACCGGCGTGCTGCTGGTCCCGGCCGACGGCGTCAGCGAGGACGACCTGCTGCTGGCGGCACTCGACGCCGGCATGGAGGACGTGCGTCTGGACGGGGACACCCACGTCGTGACCACCCAGCCGAGCGATCTGGCCGCCGTGCGCGCCGCGCTCGAGAGCGCCGGCGTGCCCGTCGCCTCCTCGGAGACCACGATGCTGCCGAGCGTGTGGGTCCCGGTCACCGACGAGGCATCGGCCCGCGCGGTCCTGCGGCTGCTCGACGCCCTGGACGACTGCGACGACGTCCAGAACGTCTACTCCAACTTCGACATCCCCGACCAGATCCTCGAAGCCGTCGCCTGACGAGCACCCCCTCGGGACCCGCCAGCCCCGGGAGCACCGGCCGGCGGCAGCAGGACCGTTGCGGAGCGTCATCACAATCGATGAAATCGCGGTCCCGGCACACCGGTGCAGGACCGCTTCATCAATCTTGACGATGACGGGCACGCGTCCTGCCGCCACGCTGCGCATACCAGATCAAAGGATGCGCGCCGGCCATGATCAGACAGCGACTCACCGGAGAGGACTCGGACCGCGGGGCCGCGGCCCTGGAGTTCGCGCTCGTCCTGCCGCTCCTGCTGCTCCTGATCTTCGGGACCGTCGACTTCGCCATGGCCTACCAGCGGCACGTGACGCTGGCGCACGCGGCTCGTGAGGGGGTCCGCGCCTGGGCGTTGTCCGACCCGGATGCCCCGACGGACCCGACACCCACGACGCAGGGGGCGGCCAGCGGCCTCCCCGCAGCCTCGGTCACCGTGGCTTGCGCGACCGCGCTGATCCCTGGCGGACCCTGGGCGCCCGTGGCGTGCAGCGACCCGTGCCTCACCGGGACGCCGGCCCGGGTCACCGCCCAGTACGACTACACCTTCATCACCCCGGTGGCGTCGTTCATGGGCATGTTCGGCGCGACCCCGTCCGACACGATCGCCCTCCGGGGGCAGGGGGTCATGCGATGCGGCGGCTGAGCGAGGAAGGCGGCGCCGTCGCCCTGTTCACCGCGCTGTGCATGATGATGCTGGCGGCGTTCGCCGCCTACGCCGTGAACTCGGGTCTGGTCTACGACGAGCGGCGGCAGCTGCAGAACGGCGCCGACGCCGCGGCGTTCGCCATCGCCTTCGACTGCGCCCGCGGGACCGCCGTCAAGTGCACCCACACCTATGCCTCCAGCGTCTCCGGGCCGGCGTACGCCGACAGCAACGCGCGCGACGGCGACGCCACGGTCCAGGCCGTCGAGCCCGCCGACCTGGCTCCCGACTCCGGTGAGGTCACCGTCGGGACGCTGTCGCGGGAGGGCGCGCAGGACGCGGTGACGTTGTTCATGGGCAACGTCCTCGGGCGGTCGACGGCCCAGGTGCGCGCGACTGCGACCGCACGGTGGGGCGGGGCCGGCACGGGCACCGGACTGCCCCTGGCGATCCCCCTGCACCGCTGGGAAGCGGTCGCCGCCTGGCAGAAAGCCACCTACCCGGGACTGACCAACGAGCAGGGCCTGTTCCCCGAAGACGGCCCCTTCCCGCCCCTGCCCGCTGCGGAGACGACCATTCTCCTCGGTGAGGACCCCGACTACCCCCCCGGCAGCTTCGGCTGGATCGACCACCCGCAGAACGTCCACCCCTACTGCCAGGTCTCCCTGGACGTGGACGATTTCGCGGTCGGCACCGGCAGCGCGTTCGGCTGCAACCACCCCGACGCCTCGGGGACCAGCCAGGAGTCCGCGGCCTTCCGCGACTACATGCTGTCGCGGACCCACCCCATCCCCGTCTTCGACAGCCACAACGGGCTGGGCGGCAGCAACGCCCGGTACCACGTCTACAGCTGGGCGGCCATCCGCGTCACCGGCTACCGGCTGAACGCAGCCTACTCGTGGCCTTCGACAACCGGCGTCTGCGGTTCCGGCAACTGCATCCGCGGGTGGCTGAGCGCCTTCGATCCCTCCGCGGGTCCCATCGGCGGGCCCGACACCGGCCTCAAGCGGGTCCAACTCGTTGACTGAAGGAGTCCATCGTGAAGAACCGCATACTCGGGATCGTCGCCGCGTTGGTGCTCGCCGCCGTCGGCACGGCGGTCCTGGTGACCTACGTCAAGGGCGCCGAGCGGCGCGCGCTGGCCGGTGAGCGCACCGTGGAGGTGCTGGTCGTGCAGGCGCCGATCGCGAAGGGCACCCCAGCCGAGGAGGTCGGCCCCCTCGTCGAGGCGCTGACGGTCCCCGCGAAGGTCCGGGCCGACGACAGCGTCGCCAGCCTCGACGCGCTCGACGGACGCGTCGCCGCCACCGACCTCGTGGTCGGCGAGCAGCTGCTCGCCAGTCGGTTCGTCGCGCCCGACGAGCTGCCAACCCTGGGGGACATCGACATCCCCGACGGCTTGCAGCTGGTCACCGTCTCGCTCGAACCCAATCGCGTCCTCGGCGGTGAGCTCCAACCCGGCAGCACCGTGGGGGTGCTGGCCTCGTTCGGGGACGCGCCGGCCGAGGACGGCGCCGCCACCGGCAGCCCGACCACCCACTTCATCCTCCAGCGGGTCCTCGTGGCACGGGTCCAGGGCGAGCCCCAACCCACCGCCGCCGGGGGGGCCGACGGCGCGCCCCCCACCGCGACGCGGCCCGCAGCACCGGGCGGCAACCTGCTCGTGACCTTCGCCCTCAACGCTCCCGCAGCGGAGCGCCTGGTCTTCGCCGCGGAGCACGGGACCATGTGGCTGTCGCTGCAGACGGACGACACCTCCGCCGACGGCACGCGCGTCCAGACCAAGGAGACGATCTACCAATGAGCATCCGCATCGTGCTGGCCACCGACGACCGTGGCTTCGAGCAACGGCTGCGGGCCAGCTATCCCGGGGGGCTCAACGGTGACCTGCGCACCCTGTCCCACGAGCACCTGGGGACCACACCCGCGCAGGCCGTCGCGGCCATCGCCGGCAGTCCCTCCGGCGCCCCGGAGGTCGTCGCGCTCGGCCCCGGGATGCCCATCGACGCCGCGCTCGACCTGGCCCGCCAGCTGGACCTCGAGCACCCCGAGACCAGCATCGTCCTCGTCGCCAAACCGACACCCAAGCTGTGGGGCCAGGCGATGCGTGCCGGCGTGCGCGACATCCTCGACCCCACCGCCACCGGCCCGGCAATAGCCGAGATCTTCGAACGTGCCGGCGAGACCGCCACGCGCCGCCGCATCAACCTGGTCGGGCAGGAGGAGGACCAGAGCGGCCAGGCCGGGCGCGTGATCACGGTCATCTCCCCCAAGGGGGGGGCGGGCAAGACCACCGTCTCCACCAACCTCGCCGTCGGGCTGGCGCGTGCCGCTCCCGGCCAGGCCGTCATCGTGGACCTCGACATGCAGTTCGGCGACGTGGCCAGCGCGCTCTCGCTCCTGCCGGAGCACACCATCGTGGATGCCGCCCTGACCTCGGGCACCCTCGACGCGACCGCGTTGAAGGTGGTGCTGACGCCGCACTCCAGCGGCCTGTTCGCGCTCTGCGCCCCCGACTCCCCCGCCGAGGGTGAGCAGGTCACAGGGGAGGCCGCAGCCATCATCCTCCGGGCGCTGTCCGCCGTCTTCCGCTACGTGGTGGTGGACACCTCCGCCGGCCTCACCGAGCATGCCCTGTCGGCCCTCGAGGTCTCCAGCGACATCGTCCTGGTCTGCTCGATGGACGTCCCCAGCGTGCGCAGCCTGCGCAAGGCGGTCAACGCGCTCGATGCGCTGGGCATGACCGCCCAGCGCCGCCATCTGGTGCTCAACCGCGCCGACAGCCGCGTGGGCCTCGAAGCCGAGGACGTGGAAGCCACCGTCGGCATGCCGGTCGACGTGGCGATCCCCAGCAGCCGGGCGGTGCCGCTGGCGCTCAACCAGGGCACGCCCCTGCTCGCCGCCGACGCCCACCACCCCGTCTCCGAGCAGCTGGCGATCCTCATCGGGCGGTTCGCGAAGCAGCCCCAAGCCCACCGTGGCTTCCTGGACAAGCTGAGGAGCGGTCGATGACGCTGTCAGAACGCCTGAAGCGGGCCAACGGCGAGGCGCCGCCGTCACCACCCGAGACCAAGGTCCGGGCCCTGCCCGCGATCCCGCACCCGGCGTCGGACCCGCTGGCCCATGTGACGCAGCGTGCCGAGCACGCCCTGTTCGCGCGCCTCGGGGCCCGGCTCTACGACTCGTCGATCACCGAGGAGCAGCTGAAGGACTTCGTCCGCCAGGAGCTGGCGGGGGTCATCAAGGAGGAGCGGGCGCCGCTCACCGACCGCGAGCGGAGTGACCTGGTCGCGGCGATCAGCCAGAACGTCCTGGGCTACGGGCCCGCCCAACCCTTCCTTGACGACCCCGAGGTCACCGAGGTCATGGTCAACGCCGGTGAGTCCATCTACGTCGAGCGCGCCGGCAAGCTGGAGCGCACCGGCGCCCGGTTCTCCTCCGACGACCATCTGCGCCGGGTCATCGAGCGCATCGTGAGCCAGGTCGGGCGCCGCATCGACGAGTCCTCACCGATGGTCGACGCGCGGCTGCCGGACGGCTCGCGGGTCAACGCGATCATCCCGCCGCTGTCGGTCGATGGGCCGACGCTCACGATTCGCAAGTTCGCCCAGGACCCCTACCAGACCGACGACCTCATCCACTTCGGGACGATGACCCAGGAGATCGCCGACCTGCTGGCCGCGTGCGTGCAGGGCCGGATGAACATCCTGGTCACCGGTGGGACCGGCACCGGCAAGACCACCATGCTGAACGTCCTGTCCTCGTTCGTGCCCAGCGGGGAGCGCGTCGTCACCATCGAGGACTCCGTCGAGCTGCAGCTGCACCAGGACCACGTCATCCGCCTCGAGGCGCGCCCACCGAACATCGAGGGCAAGGGCCAGGTCACCATCCGCGACCTGGTGCGCAACGCGCTGCGGATGCGTCCCGACCGCATCATCGTGGGCGAGGTCCGTGGCGGTGAGACCCTGGACATGCTGCAGGCGATGAACACCGGCCACGACGGGTCCCTGTCGACGGTGCACGCCAACTCGCCGCGTGACGCGATCGCCCGGCTGGAGACCATGGTGCTGATGGGCGGGGTCGACCTGCCGGTCCGTGCCATCCGCGAGCAGATCGCCTCAGCGATCGACCTCATCGTCCACGTGACCCGGCTGCGCGACGGCACCCGCCGCATCACCCACGTCACCGAGGTGCAGGGGATGGAGGGCGAGGTCGTCACCCTGCAGGACGTGTTCATCTTCGACTACGGCCCGGGCATCGGCCCCGACGGCAGGTTCCGCGGCTCGCAGCAGCCCACGGGCATCCGCCCGCAGTTCAGCGAGCAGCTCGCCAACATCGGCATCGTGCTCCCCGCGGACATCTTCGGGGGCGCCGACGGCCCCGCGACCCTGGAGGCGCTGCGCCCGGCGCGGCGAGCCCGCACATGAGACGGACCGTGCTCCTCGGTGTGACGGCCGCGATCCTGCTCGTCCTCGGGGCCGCGTCCGCGTTCATCGCCCTCGGGGAGGCAGGCAGCGACCCGGTAGCCGGCCGCGAGCTGGAGGTCGTCCTGGTGCTCGACACCTCCGGGAGCATGGAGGGCGAAGCCATGGAGGCCGCGAAGGAGAGCGCGTCCGGTGTCCTGGAGCAGCTGCCCGCGGACACCCGCGTGGCCGTCGTCGCGTTCGACACCACGGCGCGGCTGATCAGTGCCCTGACCGCCGACCTCGACGCCCACCGCGCGGCCATCGCCCCCCTGCTCGCGGAGGGGCACACCACGCTCTACGACGGCATCGCCCTGGGCCTGCGGCAGTTCACCGAGACCGGCACGGACCGCGCGGTCGTGGTCCTGTCCGACGGCGCCGACACCAGGAGCGTCCAGACGCTGGACGCGGTCACCGCAGGCGTCGCCGGGTCCGGTGCGACCCTGCACGTCGTCGAGCTCGAGACCACCGACACGGACAGCGAGGCGCTGGCGGCGCTCGCCGCCGCCGCCGGCTCCGGGCGCCACATCACCACCGGCGACCCGCAGGGCCTCGGCGCGCTGTTCGACACGATCGCCGCGGAGCTGCGCGGATCCCCTCCCCCCACCGCCACGACCGTGTGGGACTCGAGCTGGAGCCTGGGCGCGGGTGCCGGCATGCTCTTCCTCGCGCTGCTCCTGCTGTTCATGACGGTACTGCACCCCCGTCGAGGGACCTCGTCGTTGGCCGTGCGCCCGGGGACAGGCGGGGAGCGCCAGCTACCCGGCATGACGTCGCTGGCCAACCGGACGACCCACTCCGTCGAGCGCGGCCTGAAACGGCGTGGGTGGATGCCGTCGGTCAACGGTGCCCTGGAGCGCGCGGGTATCAGCCTGCGCGCCGGGGAGTACATCACGTTGGCCGGCTCCATAGTGGTCGTGGCGTTCGCGGTCGGGCTGCTGGTGCAGGGCGCCCTGACCGCCGTGCTGCTCGCGGGTGCCGTCACGGCGAGCAGCGTCGTCGGGGTCCGGACGCTCGCGGCTCGGCGGCGCGCGCGCTTCACCGACCAGCTCGGCGTGACCCTGCAGCTCATGGCGGGCACGCTGCGGGCCGGCTACGGCCTCCTGCAGTCCATCGATGCCGTGGCGCGGGAGGCGGAGTCCCCGACCGCGGAGGAGTTCCGGCGCATCGTGGTGGAGACCCGCCTGGGCCGTGACCTCGAGGAGTCCCTGCACGCCATGGACCGCCGCGTGGGCAGCGAGGACCTCCTCTGGGTGGTCCAGGCGCTCGCCATCCACCAGGAGGTGGGCGGCGACCTCGCCCAGGTCCTCGACGCGGTCGCGGGCACCATCCGCGAGCGCAACCAGATCCGCCGGCAGGTATCGGCCTTGTCGGCCGAAGGCAAGCTGTCCGCCGTCATCCTGTTCGCCATGCCCTTCGCGCTCGCCGGGTTCCTCGTCCTCACCAACCCCAGCTACCTGGGGGAGCTCGTCACCGACCCGATCGGCTGGGCCATGCTCGCCGTCACCGGCGTCCTGCTCGGGCTCGGTGGGGTCTGGCTCCGCCGGATCGTCCGCCTCGTCTTCTAGGAGCGCCCGCCATGCCGGTCCCCATCATCCTGGCCGCCGCCGCCGTCGCGGCGTCCCTGCCGCTGCTGTGGTGGGCCGTCGCCGGCATCCGCACCCCCGGCCGTCGCCTCGTCGCCCAGAACCTCGCAGGGGGGTCGGGATCGACCGACCTGCGCCAGCTCGCGCTGCGCCGGGGAGCCGGCGAGCGGGCCGTGCGACCGGCCGTGAACGCGCTCGTCGAACGCAGCCGGTCGCTGACCCCCGCCGGCTGGATCGCCGCGCTGGAACGGCGGATCGAGCTGGCCGGCCGGCCGCCCGCGTGGCCCCTGCAGCGGGTCCTGGCCGCGAAGCTCCTGCTCGGTGCCGTCGGCGCCGGGATCGGGTTCCTGCTGTTCAGCGCCGACCCCTCCGGACGCAAGCTGCTGCTCGCGGCGGGCATCACCGTCCTCGGGTACGCCGCACCCGACCTGATCCTGCACAGCCGGGGCGCGGCACGTCAGGACGCGATCGCGCTCGCGCTGCCCGACACCCTCGACCAGATGACGATCTGCGTGGAGGCCGGCCTCGGCTTCGAGGCGGCCATGGCCCGAGCGGGCCGCACCGGCGAGGGGCCCTTGGCCCAGGAGCTCGTCCGCACGCTGCAGGAGATGCAGATGGGCATCCAGCGCACCGTCGCGCTGCGCAGCCTGGCGGACCGCACCAAGGTGGCGGACCTGCGCCACTTCACGTCGGCGGTCATCCAGGCGGAGTCCTACGGGGTGGCCGTCGCCAAGGTCCTCCGCGTCCAGGCGGCGGAGCTGCGTGTCAAACGCCGCCAGCGCGCGGAGGAGCGCGCGATGAAGATGCCCGTGAAGATCATCTTCCCGGTGATCCTGTGCATCCTGCCAGCCCTGTTCACGGTCGTCATGGGCCCGGGCGCGATCCGCATCGTGCGGACCATGATCGTCGGCGGGGGGTTCTGACGATGACGGCCCCGCGCACCTTCGCCACGGTCCTCGACCAGCTGGCCACGGACAGCCCGAACGGAGCTGCGTCGCGCACGACGCCGTTCCCGACGGGATTGTGGCCGCTCGACGCGATCCTCGAAGGAGGCTTGCGAGCCCACGACCTGGTGCTGCTGGGTGGCGTCCCCGGCGTCGGCAAGACCGTGGCGGCACTGCAGATGGCTCGTCAGATGGCGTCCACCGGCAGCACCGCGATCTACGCCTGCTTCGAGCACGACGAGTCGGAGCTGCTCGTCCGCCTCCTCCTGATGGAGCTCGGAGCCGCGGCCCGTCCACGCGACACGGCGGTGCTCGATCGGCTGCGCCTGGCCGTCCGCGGGGCCGCGAACCGCGAGGTCGCGCTGACCGACATCGGCGAGGGCCAGGAGCTGCTCGAGGCTGCCCGGACCCGCGTCGCCGACTACGCCGACCGGCTGTGGCTCGTCCCGGCGTCCAGCCGCCACACCGGCCTGGAGCAGCTGGAGCAGCTCGTGACCGCGCACGGCAACAGCCACACCGCGCTCTTCGTGGACTACCTCCAGAAGGTCGCGGTGCGCACCGGGCCCACCGTCGAGGCCGAGCGGATCAGCGTGATCACCGCGGGCCTGAAGGAGCTGGCCCTGTCCCACGCGATCGCCGTCGTCGCCGTCGTCGCCGTCGTCGCCACCGACCATGTCGCGCCCCACGCACGCCGGCGGGGTCTGCACCATCTGCGTGCGTCTGCCGCGCTGGCCTGCGAGAGCGACGTGGTGCTGATGCTGAACGAGAAGCTCGCCTGCGTGTCGACGGCGCTCGTGGCTTCCGACCCCGTCCGCGCCGAGACGTTCCGGGACTACGTGGTCCTCAGCATCGAGAAGAACCGCGGTGGCCCGCCGGGAGCCGACCTGGAGTTCCGCAAGGACCTGGCGCACTTCCGGTTCGACCCGACCGGTGAGCACGTCGCCGAGCAGCTCCTCGATGCGCGCGTCGACAACGGCTGACCATCCGCCTGCGTGCGTCGACCGGCAAGATGCCGTCGCCGCCCCCGTGCTCTACGCTGCACCCATGACGCCCAAGATCGTGCCGGCGATGCTCCCGGTTGACTATGCCCGCCTCGGCGACGACTGCGTCGCCCTGGAGAAAGGGGGCGCCGACCGCCTGCAGTGGGACATCATGGACGGCCAGTTCGTGCCGAACATCACCTACGGGCCCGACGTCATCGCGGCCTGCCGACCGCTGGTCTCACTGGGATTCGAGGCACATGTGATGTGCCGGGACCCCGAGTGGATGGTCCCGAAGCTCGTGGATGCGGGCTGCGACATCATCATCGTCCACGTCGAGGCGATGCGCCAGCCCCACGCCACCTACCAGGCCATCCGCAAGGCGGGCGCCCGTGCGGCCATCGCCCTGTCCCCCGCCACGCCGGTGAGCTACATCGAGAACGTGCTCGACCTCGTCGACCTCGTCCTGATCATGACCGTCAACCCCGGGTTCGGCGGCCAGGCCTACATCTCGACGATGGAGCCGAAGATCGCCGCGGCCCGCGCCATGATCGACGCCGGGGGCTTCGACGTGGAGATCGAGGTGGACGGCGGGATCGGGCCGGACACCATCGCCGGCGCCGCGGCGGCCGGGGCCTCGGTCTTCGTCTCCGGCAGCGCACTCTGGAAGTACGAGTCGTTCGGTGCGGGCGTCACCGACCTGCGGCAGCGGGCAACGGAGGCCGCCGGCGGCTGACCGTCCTGCCGGGACGGCCCCCTGCCCGGCATTTCATGAAGCGGTCAGCTTCGCAGCGGGTTGACGAGCTCGACGCCCCGGAAGCGGGCGAAATCCCCATCGGTGGAGCAGATCTGGGCACCGTGCTCCAGCGCCAGGGCGGCCAGGTGCGCGTCGCTGGTGAGGTTGCCGGCCGTCCCGAGCGGCGCGAGCAGGTCGCGCAGCACCGCGGTGTGCCGCTTGGTGGGCTGGAGGACGGCAGCGCAAGGCTGCGCCAGCCAGGCCTCGAGCAGGTCGAGCGCCCGATCGACTGTCAAGGGCACAGAGAACACGTGGGCGCTCGTGGACAGCCGGACGAACCCGAGCATGGCGTTCCAGGCGAAGCCGATCGTCTCGGTGCCCGACAGCTTTGTCTCGAGCCACGGCCTGACGACCGCGTGGTGCACGGAGGTGTCATCGACGGCGTACAGGAGCAGGTTCGTGTCGACGAGCTTCACTTGCGAAGCTCGAGCTTGCGGACGCGTTCAGCGTCCTCGAGCTCGTCCGCGAGGCGCCCTGCCCGGTCAAGATCGACGCCCGGGCGCAGGCCCATTGACGCCGTCCCCTGCACGAAGGGCGCGCGGTCGATGCCGCCGCCGAGCCCGGCGCGCAGCGTGCTGTTGAGCGCGTCCTTGAACGAGATGCCCTGCTGCTGCGCGCGCTGCTTCAGCTGTGCGGCGACATCGGGCTCGAGGGTGACGGTCGTCCGCATGCCTGGCATCATAGCATCACACAGCTTGATGCGTCGATGTGTTCCGAGTCTCGCCACGACCAGATGGTAGTGGGCTCGACAGGTTTCGAACCTGTGACCTCTCGCGTGTGAGGCGAGCGCTCTCCCACTGAGCTACGAGCCCGGGCTTGCCGTGACGAGGATAGCGGTGACCGCTGCCGACGGCTATTCCTACCGGTCAGCGGGCAGTGTCGCCTCCAACACCTCCTGCCCCGCCGGACGGTCGGAGAGCGCCTGGTCAGGCCGGGTCACCACCAGGCGGCGGCTGTCGGCGAGGAGCGGGACGAGGTAGTACAGCCGGCCGTCGCGGACCTCCACCGGCTCGCTGGCCACCACGTCGCCGTCACCGTCGAGCTGGTAGATCGCGTGGGTGGTGTCGCCGCCGGCCAGGCCGGTGACCAGCAGCACGAGGCGGTCCCCATCCATCCTGAGGCTGGCGTCGACACCGTCGGCGTGGGCCTGCCAGGCGACCTCGTCCCCGAACTCGAGCAGCTCGGCGGCATCGGTGACCGTGGCGACGATCGCCTCCTGGTTCGCCAGCGAGCTGCGCAGGGTGAAGTTCCACCCGGCGAGGCCCAGGAGGACGAGCACGCCGACCAGCGCGAGCAGGCGGGGGACACGGGACGCCACCGGGGCAGGCAGCGGTTCGTCGTCCTCGTCCGCCTGGTCGGCGTCCTCCCGACGCTTGGTCTCCACGGACTTGGCCGACCGCACGCGCCGCTCGTCGCGTTCGACGTCGGCGAGATCGTGGGCGAGGGCCCGGAGCTCCCCCACGTGGGTGCGGCAGTCAGGGCATTGCAGGAGATGGGAGCGAAAGACGCGGCCGTCGGACTCGTCGAGGCCACCGAGGACATGGGCGACGGCCATGTCCTCGAAGTATCGGTGCTTGTCGGCGTCGGTCCCCATCGTGTCCCAAGAATAGCCGCGCCTGGTGGACCGCGACCAGTGGTCCTACCTGATCGACTCCCGGAACGTTTGGCGCGCCGAGCGCCGCTGCGGAGAATCGGCGACGTCGGCGATCATGTCGATCACCGCCCGTTCCACCGCTTCGGCCTCCTCCTCGGCTGCAAGGACGCTCTCGATCGCGATGGCGCGTTCGTACGGCCGCAGCATCCAGTCCTCCAACCGCCCGAGGAACCAGAGGCCCAGCAGCAACGCCATGGGGAACGCGAGCACCAACAGGCCCGCCATGAGGCTCGTGCCGAGTTCCGCCGCCACGTCACACTTCCTTTGCGTCGTCTCGTGGGCGTGCCCGTTTGGGACGGTTTGGAAACCTCGGCCGGCGACCGGGGGCCCGCAGCGCGGGACTAGACTGCGCCCGGTGGCGACATCCGATTCGCGAGCAGTGCCCGCGCCGGCGGCGGCGGGCGTCGATGTCGGCGGGACGTTCACCGACGTCGTGATGCTCGACACCCCCGGGCAGCGACGACATCGGGCCGTGAAGGTGCCGACCACCCCCGGGGGCCAGGCGCAGGGCGTCGTCGCCGGTCTGGAACGGGCGGCGGGGACCCACCCGCCGCTGATCGCCCACGGGTCCACGGCAGCCACCAACGCCGTGCTGGAGCGGGCCGTCGCCCGCACGGTGCTGGTCACCACGGACGGGTTCGCGGACGTGCTCGCGATCGCCCGCCAGGACCGACCGGCCCTCTACGACCTGGGCCCGGTGAGGCCCCCTCCACTCGTGGACCGCAGCGACGTGGTGACCGTGCACGAGCGCACCACGTCCGACGGTCGGCCCGTGGTGGCGCTCACGGACGAGGAGATCGACCGTGTGGTCGACGCCGTCGCGGCACGCACACCTGAAGCCGTTGCCGTCAGCCTGCTGTTCGCCTACGCCGGCCCTGCCCACGAGGAGCGGCTGTGCGCCGCGCTGGCCGACCGGCTGGGTGTCCCGATCACCCGATCAACGGCGCTGCTCCCCGAGTTCCGCGAGTTCGAACGCGCCTCGACCTGCGTCCTCAACGCCGCGGTCGCGCCGGTCATGCACCGCTACCTCACCGGTCTGGCGGACCGATTGCCGGAGAGCCGCATCAGCGTCATGACGTCCGGCGGCGGTACGGCCGCCCTGGACGTGGTGGCGTGCGACCCGGTCCACACGCTGCTGTCGGGGCCGGCCGCCGGGGTCGTGGCCGCCGGCGCGATCGCCGTGTCTGCCGGCTTCTCCGACGCGGTGGCCTTCGACATGGGCGGCACCTCCACCGACGTCTGCTTGATCCGCGACGGGCGGCCCGACGTGGCCACCGAGGCGGAGATCGGCGGGTTGCCCTTCCGCACGCCGGCGGTGGCCATCCACACCGTCGGGGCGGGCGGGGGCTCGATCGCCTGGGTCGATCGGGGCGGCGCGCTGCGGGTCGGGCCGCGGTCGGCGGGGGCAGTACCCGGGCCGGCCTGCTACGGGCTCGGCGGGACCGAGCCGACGGTCACCGATGCGCACTGCCTGCTCGGCCACCTCGATCCGGAGCGGGAGATGGGCGGCGGCCTGCGGCTCGCTGCGCAGGCCGCCCGGGAAGTCATGGACGGCATCGAGAGCGGGCCGCACGGGGTCCTCACCGTCGTGCAGGCGACGATGGCGCGCGCCCTGCGCCGCGTCACCACCGAGCGCGGGGTGGACCCGGGTAGTCTCGCCCTCGTCGCCTACGGCGGGGCGGGCCCGCTGCACGCAGCCGCGCTGGCTCGCGAGCTGGGGTACGCGGCGGTGGTCGTCCCCCCCGCGCCCGGCGTGCTGTCGGCGCTGGGTCTGCTTCTGGCACCACCCCGCCATGAATCCTCCCGCACGGTGATGGCCGACGCCCGGGACGACCTCGCGTCCGCATGGGCTGGCCTCGAGCAGGAGGCCGAGGCCACGCTGGCGGCCCAGGGGGTCTCCGGGCCCGTGACCCGGAGCAGGCTGGCCGACTGCCGCTACGCCGGCCAGTCCCATGAGCTGCGGGTGGACGGCGACGGGGACCTGGCCGAGGCCCTGCACACCGCCCACCACGAGGCCTACGGCTACGCGATGCCCGACGAACAGGTCACGGTCGTGACCGTGCGGGTGGTGGCCACCGCGACGCCCGTGCTCCCGGCGCCGCCGACCCACTGGGACCAGGGACCGGCCCGGCCGGAGCGCCGCCGGCGTGTCGGTGTGGGCGGCGAGGAGATGGACGCCCGGGTGCTCGACCGAGCCGTGCTGTCACCCGGCGACACGGTCACGGGACCGGCGCTGGTCGAGCAGCCCGACTCCACCACCCTGCTCGGGCCGGGCGACGTCGCCGAGGTCGACCAGGCCGCGAACCTGGTGCTGCGCTGGGAGCAGCCGTGACGCCCGTCGAGCTGGAGGTCACCCGGCACGCCCTGGACGGCGTCGCCGAGGAGATGGGGATCGCCCTCATGCGCGCCGCCTACTCCCCCAACATCAAGGAACGGCGGGACTGCTCCGCCGCGGTGTTCGACCCCCGGGGCGGCATGGTTTCCCAGGCCGAGCACATCCCGGTGCACCTCGGGTCGATGCCCGCGTCGGTGCGCGCCGCCCTCGACGCCTTCGGCGGCGAGTTGGCGAAGGACGTCCAGGTCGCCGTGAACGACCCGTACGCGGGCGGGACGCACCTGCCCGACATCACCCTCGTGGAGGGCGTCCGCGACGAGGCGGGCCGCCTGCTCGGCTACGTGGCCAACCGCGCCCACCATGCCGACGTCGGTGGTGCGGCACCGGGCTCCATGCCGGCCTCGGCCACCGACATCGTCGAGGAGGGTCTGCGGATCCCGCCGGTCGTCGTCGCGGACGCCGCCGGGCCGCGCGAGGACGTCCTCGCGCTGATCGCGGCCAACTCGCGGACCCCCGCCGAGCGTCGCGGTGACCTGCGGGCCCAGTTCGCCGCCAACCACGTCGGGGCCCGACGCCTGCGGGAGCTCGCCGGCCGGTGGGGCCCCGACGGGCTGGCCGCCGCCTGTGCGGCGGTGTGCGACTACAGCGAGCGGCGGGTCAGGGCCGCGGTCCTCGACATCCCCGACGGCACGTACGCCTTCGCCGACGTGCTGGAGCTCGGCGCGCACGGCGAGCCCGAGATCCGCGTGGCCGTCACCGTCGACGGGGACGAGGTCACCGCGGACTTCGCCGGGACCGCCCCGCAGGTGCCGGTGAACGTGAACGCGGTCTTCGCCGTGACCCTGTCGGCCACGTGGTTCGTGTTCCGGATGCTCACCGATCCCGGCGCCCCGCCCAACGCGGGGGCGTACCGGGCGGTGCACGTCCGGGCGCCCGAGGGCAGCCTCGTGCACGCCGCGCATCCGGCACCGGTGGCGGCGGGCAACGTGGAGACCAGCCAGCGCATCGTCGACGTGCTGCTCGGCGCGTTCGCCCAGGCGCTGCCCGACCGGGTCCCGGCGGCCAGCCAGGGCACGATGAACAACCTGCTCATCGGGGCGGCGGGCGGAGCCGCGGCCTTCAGCTACTACGAGACGCTCGCCGGGGGCGAGGGTGGCACGCCATCCCGGCCCGGGATGAGCGGGGTGCACACCGGCATGACCAACACCCGCAACACGCCCGCCGAGGCGATTGAGCTGGCGTACCCGCTGCGGGTGTGGCGCGCGGAGCTGCGCGACGGATCGGGCGGTGATGGCCGCCACCCCGGCGGCGAGGGCATCGTCCGCGAGATCGAGGTGCTCACCGACGCCACCCTGACGCTGCAGACCGAGCGGCGCGCCCACGCTCCCTGGGGGCTGGCCGGCGGCGAGGACGGCGCCACGGGCCGCAACGTGCTGGTCCACACCGACGGTACCGAGGAGAATCTCGCCGCCAAGGGCACCTGGCGGCTGCACGCGGGCGCTCGCGTGCGGGTGGAGACCCCGGGCGGCGGCGGCTGGGGCGCCGCGTAGCCTCGCGCCGGCGCACCCCGGCGCTCCCGTGCGGGCTGTGGTGCATGCGTCCTCGCATCCCGCCCAGCGGTTACCGTGATGACGGCGACGAGAGGACGCGAGACCTTGGGAGACGACGGGTGGGGCCCCGTGGAGCGCGGCGGCGGTGACACCGAGGGTCCGCCGGCGACTCCGCCGGAGCCCGCGGCGGACACCGAGGGCCAGCCCGCGGCCCCGGCGCAGCCCGCGGCGGACACCGGTGGCTTCGGCCCTGTCCAACGGGGCCGGGCGCGTCCGACGCGCAACGCGGCACGGCAGGTCGGGGGTGAGCGCCCACCGCCGACGCCCGCCGACCGCGGGACGTCACCGGCCGCGGCGCCCCACCGTGCGCGCCGGCTCACCCCGCGCCGGTCGGCCCGTGTTCTGCTGCTCGCCGTCGCGGTGCTCGGCCTGGCGGTGGCTGGCACGGGAGCGGTGCTGGCGGTCTACACGAGCACGCAGATCAACCGTGTGCAGGTCGACGGTCTCGGCAGTGCCGACGGCCGGATGAACGTGCTGGTGGTCGGCAACGACAGCCGGCAGGGACTCACCGACGAGGAGCTGCTGGAGCTCGGCACCGAGGCCGTCGACGGTGATCGCACGGACACGATCTTCCTGCTGTCGATCTCGGGGGGACGCGCCGCGATGCTGTCGCTGCCCCGCGACCTCTACGTCACCCGGTGCGATGGGACGCAGGGGCGCATCAACGCCGCCTACGCCCTCGGCGGACCGACGTGCATGGCGCAGACCGTGACGCAGATGTCGGGGATCCCGGTGACGCACTACGCCGAGGTGAACTTCCTGGGCTTCATCAAGATCGTCGACGCTGTCGGGGGGGTGACCCTCTTCTTCGAGGAGGCATTCGTGGACCGGCCCGCCGGCATCGACGTGCCCGCGGGCTGCCAGCGCCTCGACGGGAGCCAATCGATCGGCTTCGTGCGGGCCCGCACCGTCGACGGCGACCTGGGACGGATCGCCCGCCAGCAGCGCTTCATCGCCGAGCTGGCCGATGAGGTCACCCAGCCCTCGACCCTGCTCAACCCCGTGCGCCTGTTCGTCACGGGCGGCTCCGCCGGCCGCGCCCTGACTGCCTCGGAGAACCTCGGCCTGGTGGACCTGCTGCGTCTCGCCCGGGCGGGCCGCGGGTTCGCGGGGGACGGCCTGGCCACCTACACCGTGCCGGCCGGCAACGCCCGGATCGGCGGGGCGGCGGTGCTCGTGCCCGACGAGGGCGCCGCCGACGCCCTGTTCGCCCAGTTCCGGGACGGCTCCATCCTGGACCCGGCCCCCGCCCCCGAGGACGCGGCTCCTGAAGCCCCCGCCCCCGAGGCGCCCGGACCTGCGCCGGACGACGCCGCCGGTGCCGCCCCCGTGCCCGCCGACTGCTGACCGGGCTGGTGCGTCAGTTGAGGTAGCCGCGCGGGTTGCGGGCGGAACCGTTGACCCGGACCTCGAAGTGCAGGTGGGGGCCCGTGCAGCTGCCCGAGCAGCCGACCGAGCCGATGCGCTCCCCGGCGCCGACCTGTTGGCCGCGTCGCACCATGATGGCGCTCTGGTGCGCGTACGCGGTGGTGATCCCACCGCCATGGTCGATCAACGTCATCGCCCCGTAGCCGCCCATCGAGCCGGCGTGGGTCACGGTGCCGGGCCGGGCTGCCACGATCGCCGAGCCGGTGGCCGCCCCGATGTCGATGCCCTGGTGCTGGCGACCCCACCGCGGACCGTACTCGCTGGTGACCGGCCCCCGAGCGGGCCAGACCCAGCCGCCGGCACCGACCTGCGGTGCAGGCGCCACACCCGCGGTGCCCACCGCCCCACGGCTGGTGCGCACGGGCGCAGCTCGGCTGGACCGCCGCGCGAGGCTGGCGAGCTCCCGGTTCTCAGCGTCCAGGTGGCGCTCCTGCGACTCGAGCTGTGCGACCTGCTGGGAGCTGGCCGCGAAGACCAGCGCCCGATCGTTGCGCAGGTCGGCGACCTCGGCGTGCAGCTGCTGCTGCTGGTCCAGCACCCGCTGGAGGGAGGCCTCCTCGGCCTCCAGCGCCGTGCGCTGGGCGTCGACCGCGACCCCGGAGGCCGACACGCCTTCCAGGCTGCGGCGGTCCGAGGACGCCACCAGGTCGATGTAGGAGGACCGACGCACCGCATCTGCCGGGTTCGACGCGGCGAGCAGGGCGTCCACCGGGCCGCCCCCGCCGCCGCTCTTGTACAGCTCCACCGCCCGGTTGCGCATGGTCTGGCGCTGCTCGGTGGCGCGCTGGCGGAGGTCGTCGAGCTGGCTTCGGGCCTCCTCGACCGCCTGCTGCTGGCGTTGGACCGCATGCTCGGCCTGGCCGACGGCCTCCATCACCGCCGCGAGATGGGCGTCGGCGTCACGCAGGGCCTCCGCGTCGGTCGACTGGCGCGCACGCGCGCTCTCGAGCGCTGCTCTGACCTGGGCCACCTTCTGCCGCGTCTGGCTGACCCGCCGTTCCTCGGCCGACTGGGCGCTGACCGGGGCGACGGCAGCCAGAAGCAGCCCGGCGATCATCGCCGCGACCATCAGTGCCCGTATCGCGCTGCGTTGTGTGCCCTGCACCGTGCTCCCATGTCCCGAACCGACGACCCCGGCTGATGGCACGCTGACGGCACGCCGAACCGCAAAGGGTTTCGATCACGTTTGGGGAAGACGGGGGAAGACTAGCCCTCGCCGCCGGCAGGGTCAAAGACCTTCGACGGATGGCGGCGCGACCCCCAAGGATGCCGACTCCGCTACGGCAGCGCGCTGCTACGCTCGGTTGACCTATGCGCACACTTCTCCCCGCGCCACACCAGGCGGGCTCCCCGACGCGGCGCCGACGCGGCCCGCGTCTCGCGATCGCCTTGCTGGCCGCGTTCGTCGTCCTGGGGGCGCTGACACTCACCGGCCTGCGCCTGGCGCGCCAGGGCACCCTTCCAGGTGCGCAGGTGGCTGACGTGCAGGTGGGCGACCTCGACGAGACCGCGCTGGCCGCCGTCCTGGACGAGTACCGCGACCGCCGTGAGCGCACACCGGTCACGGTGACGCTGGGTGAGGTGGAGGTCGCAGCGCCCGCAGCCGACCTCGGCTACCGGTTCGACACGGAGGCGACGGCACAAGCGGTGCTGCGCCGGGGCCGCCAGGTCAACCCCTTCGGGGCCTTGTTCGACCACCTGCGGGCCTTTTTGGGCACCATCAGGGTCGCCCCGGAGCAGCACGTCGACGCCGAGCAGCTGGAGGCGTGGCTCGTCAGGGCCTCCGCGGAGCTCACCCAGCCCCCCGTGGAGGGGTCCCTGGAGTTCGACGGAGCGCAGATCACCCGCATCGATCCCCGACCCGGGGGGGTCGTGCAGCTCGACGTGCTGCGACCCCGCTTGCGGGCCGCCCTCCTGGACCCGCAAGCCGATCGCACCGTGCGCGCCCAGGCGGAGCCGGTGCGACCCGAGACGACCCCGGCAGACGTGGACGCCGTGCTGGCGGTCGCCGAGCGTGCCCTGGCCGGTCCCGTGACGCTGTCCCGTGATGACACGGCGCTGACGCTGTCGCCCGACCAGATCGGTGCGGTGCTCGCGGTCGACCGTGACGGCGCCGAGCTCGGCCTGCGGGTCGACCCCGCCCGGCTCGCCGAGGTGGTCCCTGCCACCACGCTGGACGCGATCGAGACGCCACCGGTGGACGCGACGTTCTCGGTGGCCGGTGGCACGGTGCGCATCGCGCCGTCCCAGGACGGGTTCCAGTTCGATCCCGAGATCGCCGCGGAGCAGGTCCTCGCGCTCGCGACCGGCGGCGGACCCCGCGAGGCAGCCCTGGAGGGCGTGGTCACGGCTCCCGACCTCACCACCGCGGGCGCCGAAGCGCTGGGGGTCGTCGAGCGGGTGTCGACCTACACGACCGAGTTCACCGCCGGCCAGAGCCGGGTGACCAACATCCACCGGATCGCCGACATGGTCGACGGGACCCTCCTACGTCCGGGCGAGACCTTCTCCGTCAACGACCACGTCGGCGAGCGCACCGCCGCCAAGGGCTTCGTCGGCGGCGGGGCGATCTTCGACGGGGAGTTCGTCGAGCAGATCGGCGGGGGGGTCAGCCAGTTCGCGACCACCATGTACAACGCGGCGTACTTCGGCGGGTACGCGATCCCGCAGCACAAGGCCCACTCCTACTACATCAGCCGGTATCCGGTGGGGCGCGAGGCCACCCTGAACTACCCCAACGTCGACCTGCAGATGCGCAACTCCTCGCCGTACGGGGCCCTGCTCGCGACCGCCCACACGGCGACGTCGGTGACCGTGTCGGTCTACGGCACCCGCTGGGTGCAGGTCGACTCGATCACCGGGGAGCGCACGAACGTCACGCCGCCCCCGGAGCGCGTCCGCGAGACCGATGCCCTCCCAGCCGGCAGCGGGCGCGTCGTCCAGTCCGGGCGGGAGGGCTTCGACATCACGGTCACCCGCGTGCTGACCTTCCCCGACGGTCGCGTGGAGCGGGAACCGGAGACGACCCGCTACCTGCCCGAGCCCCGCATCATCGAACGGGGAGCCGGCGCGGCCCCGCCCGAGGAGCCCGACGCGCCACCTCCCGGCGCGGTGTGAGCCCACCGGGGGGGTCGGCCCGATGGTGACGGTCCTCGGCCTGCTGGCGGTGGCGGGGCTGATCGCGGCCAACGGGTACTTCGTGGCCGCCGAGTTCGCCTACGTGGCGGCCCGCCGCGGGCGCCTGGAGGAGGCCGCCGCGCAGGGTGACCGGCGGGGGGTGCTGAGCTTGGCGGTCCGGGACCGGCTGTCGTTCATGCTCTCCGGCGCCCAGCTCGGGATCACCGCGACGTCCCTGCTGGTCGGCTACATCGCCGAGCCGACCCTCGGCGCGGCCCTGCGGCCGCTGATCGGGCTCACCGGCCTCGGCGACCAAGCCGTGTTGGCCGTGTCGCTCACCGTCGGCTTCGTGGTGGCGACCACCGCCCAGATGGTGATCGGCGAGCTGGCCCCGAAGAACCTCGCGATCGCCAAGGCCGAACCGGTGGCGCTCGCGCTGGCACGCACCACCTGGTGGTACACCCGGCTCGCCGGACCGCTGATCCGCCTGTTCGACGGCGCCGCGAACCGGCTCCTTCGCCTGCTCGGCATCGAGCCCGTGGATGACGTGCCGAGCGCCGTGTCGGCCGAGGAGCTCGAGCACATCATCGCCGAGTCGGGCAAGAAAGGCGCCCTCACCGCGGGCCAGGCGGGGCTGATGTCCCGGGCGCTGGACTTTCGCGCCCGGCGGGCCGGCGACGTCATGGTCGCGCGTCCGAACGTCGACTCCATCCCGGTGGAGGCCACGTGTGAGGACCTGCGCCGGTTGGCGGTGGCCAGCGGGCACTCCCGGTTCCCCGCGATCGGCGAGGGCCTGGACGACGTCCGCGGCGTGGTCCAGGCCAAGGACATCTTCCTCGTCGATGCCGCTGTGCGCTCACGCACCCTCCTGCACTCGCTGCTGCACCCGAGCCTGGCCGTGCCGGAGACCGCGTTGCTCGGTCCGCTGCTCACCGAGCTGCGTGCCGCACGCAGCCCGATGGCCGTGGTGGTCGACGAGCACGGCGGCACCGCCGGCATCGTGACCCTGGAGGACATCGTCGAGGAGCTCGTCGGCGAGATCCGCGACGAGCACGATGCGGCGGAACCGCGCGTGCAGGCCCTGCCCGACGGCTCGTACCTCGTCCCCGGCGGCTGGCGCATCGACGAGGCGGCGCGCGACACCGGACTCGCCCTGCCCGAGGGTGACTACGACACCGTGAGCGGGCTCGTCATGGCCACCCTGGGTCGCATGCCGAAGCCTGGTGACGTCATCGAGGTGGACGGCACACGGGTGCGGGTGCGCAGCCTCGCGGGCCTGGCCGTCGGGCAGGCGCAGCTGACCGCGGTCCCCCGCACGCGCGGTGGGGAGGAGCCCTCGTGAGCCTCACCGCAGGCCTGGTCGGGCTCGCCCTGCTGGCGGCCAACGGCGGCTTCGTCGCCGCGGAGTTCGCCCTGCTCGCGGCGCGCCAGTCCCGCCTGGAGCAGCTCGCCGCCGAAGGGCACCGGGCCGCCGCCCGCGCCCTCACCGGCGTGCGCGAGCTGTCGCTCATGCTCGCCGCGGCGCAGCTCGGGATCACGATGTCCTCGCTCGGTCTCGGGGCGGTCGCCGAGCCGGCACTGGAGGTCGGGCTCAGCCGGCTGCTCGGCCTGACCGGCCTGCCCTCCGGGGTGAGCCACGCGATCGCCTTCGCGTTGGCCTTGTCGATCGTGGTCTTCCTGCACATGGTCGTCGGCGAGATGGCCCCGAAGTCATGGGCGATCGCCGACCCGGAGCGCTCGGCGATGCGCCTGATCCGGCCGTTCCGGGCGTTCGCGACGGCCGTGCGCCCGTTCATCCGTCTGCTGAACGCCATGGCCAACGTCCTCGTCCGCCTCGTCGGCGTCGAGCCCCGCGACGATCTCGCCGCCAGCCACTCCCCCGCTGACCTGCTGCTGCTGGTCGCGGAGTCCGGGCGGCAGGGGACCCTCGGCGAGGAGCAGTCAACCCTCCTGTCCCGAGCCCTGGACCTGTCCGGCCTCGACGCGGAGGCGGCGATGGTGCCGCGCGGGGACATCGTCGCCGTGCCCGTCGACGCCGGCATCGGCGAGCTCGAACAGCTCGCGAGCGAGACCGGGCGCTCACGCATCCCGGTGTACGACGGTGAGCTCGACCGCATCCGGGGGGTGCTGCACGTCAAGGACCTCTTGGCGGTGCCCGCGCAGGACCGATCGCGCGTCACCGCTGCCTCGCTGGCCCGGCCGGCCCTCGTCGCCCCGGAGTCGCGGCCGCTTGAGAGCCTGATGCTCGACATGCGCCGCGACCGCCAGCACGTCGCCATCGTCGTCGACGAGTTCGGCACCGTCACCGGCCTGGTCGCCCTGGAGGACCTCCTCGAGGAGCTCATCGGCGAGTTCGAGGACGAGTCCGACCACCCGGGGCCGGGCACCTCGGCGACTGGGCGTTCCCTCCCCCGGCGCCGGGACGGCGCCCTGCTCGTGCCGGGAGCGCTGCGACCCGACGAGCTCGCCGACCGCGCGCCCGTCTCCCTACCCGAGGGCGAGTGGGAGACCGTCGCCGGCTATGTCATCGCCGAGCTCCAGCGTCTGCCCGAGATCGGTGACACCGTCCAGACGGCCGACGGCTGCCGGCTGGAGGTCACCCAGATGGACGGCCACCGGATCGTCGAGCTCGCGCTGCACCTGCCGCGGTGACGCCGTTCGCCACCCTGGTCCGTCAGCGCGATGGGCTAGTAGGTCGGGATGGACGGATCGACCCGACGGGCGTAGGCGTTGATGCCACCGGCGAGGTTCTTGACCTTGCGGAACCCGGCGTCGTTCAGGAACCGGCACGCCTGCGCCGAGCGGGCACCGCTCTTGCAGTGCACGACGATCTCCTGGCTGGAGTCCAGCTCGTGCAGGTGCTGGGGCAGCGTCCCGAGCGGGATGAGGTCCGCGCCGGTGATCCGGCTGATGTCGGACTCGTGGGGTTCGCGCACGTCGATCAGGCGCACCTGGTCGCGCACCCGCTCGAAGTCCTCCGGGGTGATCTCGACCACGCCCTCGGCGGTCTGCTCGGCCTCGCCCTCGATCGCGGGCATCCCGCAGAACTGCTCGTAGTCGATCAGCTCGGTGACGGTCGGGTTCTTCCCGCAGACCGGGCACTCGGGGTCCTTGTTGACCTTGATCGTCTGCCACCGCGCCTCGAGGGCGTCGTAGATCTGCATGCGTCCGATCAGCGGGTCGCCGATGCCGGTCAGCAGCTTGATGCCCTCGGTGGCCTGCCCGGCGCCGATGGTGGCGCAGATCACGCCGAACACCCCGCCCTCCGCGCACGACGGCACCATCCCCGGGGGCGGCGGCTCGGGGAACATGCAGCGGTAGCAGGGGCCTTCCTCGGCGTAGAACACCGACAGCTGACCGTCGAAGCGGAAGATGGAGCCATACACGTTGGGCTTGCCGAGCAGCACGCAGGCGTCGTTGACGAGGTAGCGCGTCGGGAAGTTGTCGGTCCCGTCGATGACCAGGTCGTAGTCGCGGATGATGTCCAGGGCGTTCTCGCTGGTGAGCGCCGTCTCGTGGACCTGCACCCGGACGTGCGGGTTGATGTCGGCGATGCTCTCCCGCGCGCTCTCGGTCTTGCGCTTGCCGATGTCGGAGGTGCCGTGGATGACCTGGCGGTGCAGGTTGGACTCGTCCACGACGTCGAAGTCGACCAGGCCGAGGGTGCCGACACCCGCCGCCGCCAGGTACATCGCCAGCGGGGAGCCGAGCCCGCCGGTCCCGACGAGCAGGACCTTCGCGGCCTTGAGCCTGCCCTGTCCCTCCATACCGACGTTCGGCATGATGAGGTGACGGGCGTAGCGCCGGATCTCGTCGTTGGTCAGCGGGGCGGGTTCGGCGATCAGAGGCTTCATGGGGGCGTCAACCGATCAGGCAGCAGCGGGCATTCCCAGGGGTCCCACGCAAGGGTACGCCGATGCCCCCCGCCACCGCCGGGGTTTCCCCTGTTGCCCCTCTAGTGTCCTGAGTCGGAGATCCGTTGGTGGTGTCGGACCGGTGTTGTTGGCCGCCGCTGGCGCACCTGGCGGTCGGGATCGGCCCGCACCACCGGCTGCGGGGGTTGTCGCGGCTGTCGGCGTCGTGTGGCGCGCCGGGGGCCGTCACGACCAGACGCTGCCCGTCCGCCCAGACGCGTGCGCATGGTCTGCGCCCCCATTGCTGCGGCAGCCTGCCGGACTCAGGACTATTACGGTAGGGACCGTCGTTGCCGACGGCCCCCCGTGCAGATCCCGGCGT
>JBBDQS010000075.1:0-4596 GCA_040905805.1 Egibacteraceae bacterium
CGGCACAGCGGTGAATCGCCTCCGCTGGCGCTCCGGCGATTCACGTCTCAGCGGTACTGGGAGAGCACCCCGAGGCCGCCGGCCATGAGCGCGAAACCGACGATCAGGTTGATGTTGCCCCCCGGGAAGCCCGGCACCATGTAGGCGAGCAGCACCAGCAGGACACCACCGAGGATCAGGCCGAGTCCGAGGCCCGGCAGCCACCGCGGGCTGGGCTTGGGCTTGGCGGGTTTCGGGGGGATGTAGCTGGAGCGCTTCGAACGGGACTTCGGCACGGCGGCGACCACCTCGCAGGTCTTCGTCGGGGTGCTCGATGGTACTCTCGCAGGGAGTCTACGCCCGCCCGGATGCGCTGACCCGGTGCCCTGACCCCTCTCGTGGGACGTGGCAGAGCACCGCCTCCCGACCGACGGAATGCCCCGCATGGTGGAACTGCCCGACCCCGCGTCCGGTACACCGGACGGCGGCGCACCCAGCGCCGTCGTGCGCGCGGGGTTCGCGATGGCACTGGGCCTGCTCGCGGCCATCCTGTTCGTGTCCGCGCGCACCCAACCGGTCACGGCGCACGAACGCCTCGGGGCCCGCGTCGAGCTCGCCGAGCTGATCCGGGCCGAGCAGGCCCGCGCGGCGGAGCTGCAGCGCCGTGTCGACGAGCTGGGCGGCGAGGTGGACACCTTCGAACGCGCCGGCCCCGGCGACGACGAGCAGCGCGCGCTGCAGGAGCGCATCGAGGAGATGGCCGCGCCCGCGGGGCTCACCCCGGTGCGGGGCCCCGGGCTGGTGGTGTCGCTGAACGACTCGCCGAACGCGCCCGAGCCCGGCACCGACGCCAACGACCTCGTCATCCACGAGCAGGACCTGCACGCCGTCATCAACGCCCTGTGGACCGGAGGGGCTGAGGCGATGAGCGTGAACGGCGAGCGGGTGCTGACCACCACGGCGGTGCGCTGCGTCGGCAGCGTCCTGCTCGTGCACGGCCGCACGTACTCGCCGCCCTACGTCATCCATGCCATCGGTGACGACGACCTGCTGGAGAACGCCCTGCGCCGCGACCCGGCGGTGGAGCGCTTCGCCGCCGCGGCGCGGGTCTTCCAGCTCGGGTTCACGGTCACCAAGGACGATGCGCTCGAGCTGCCCGGATACCAGGGGACGGCCGCCCTGCGGATCGCCCGGCCCGCCGGGGCCCCGTGACCCGGGAGCCCTGCCGCAGGAGGCACCCGTGACCCGCGCGCTGCGCTACACGGGCTGGACGCTCATCTCCGCCGGTGCGGTGGTGCTGCTCTACGTCGTCTACTCGCTGTTCTTCACCAGCTTCGCGACCCGGGCGGCGCAGTCGGACCTGTCCGAGGAGTGGGACCGCCAGGTCGAGGTGCAGGTCGCGGAGGCGCCGGATCCGGAGGAGGACAGCGACCCGCCAGCGGTCGACCCCGGCGGGGCGTTCGCCGTGCTCGAGTTCTCCCGCCCGGGCACCGACGAGCGCCCGGTCCACGCCGATCCGCTGTACATCGTGTCGGGTGTGGGCATGGCCGATCTCACCCGGGGCCCGGGCCACTACCCGGGCACGGCGGAGCCGGGGGGGGAGGGCAACCTCGCCATCGCCGGGCACCGCACCACCTACGGAGCGCCCTTCTACCATCTCGACCAGATGGTCGAGGGCGACGAGATCCACGTCACCGGGCGGGACGGCGAGCGCCACACCTACCGGGTGGCCCGCACGGAGGTCGTGCAGCCCGGGGACGTCTGGGTCGTGGGCTCCGACCCCCTGGAGACGGAGACGCCGATGCTCACGCTGACCACCTGCCACCCGCGATTCTCCGCCGCGCAGCGGTTCGTGGTCTTCGCCGAGCTGGTGACATGAACCGCGTCGCCAAGGTCGTCCTCGTGGTCGTCGTCGTGGCGGCCGTCGTCCTGCTGCTCTTCACGGTGGTCTTCCCCTGGGTCGACACCCTCCTGGACGATCCGACCCTGGGCGTGACGGCGGTCGTGGGCTCCCCGGCGGGGTGGTGACCGAGGGGGCGGTCGCGTGGGCCCGCCGCCGCTCCGCACGCATCGCCGGGTACAACCCGTGGGAGGTGGTCGTCCGGCTGGGGCGCGGGGTCGTGGACGACCGGGTCTCCGGGCTCGCCGCCGAGATGGCCTTCTTCGCGTTGCTGTCCTTCGTCCCCCTGCTCGTGGCGATCGGGGCCGGGCTCGGCTACATGGAGCGCGTCATCGGCGAGGAGCAGGTCCAGCAGGCGGAGGGCGCCATCATCGGCGGCCTGGCGGTCGTCTTCAGCCCCGACCTGACCCGCGAGGTGATCGCGCCGCTCGTGCAGGGGCTCCTGAGCCAGCAGCGCGGCGGCCTGGCGATCGGCAGCCTGCTGGTGACGGTCTACCTGGCCAGCCGCGTCTTCACGGCCACCATCCGCGCGCTCGACCTCGCCTACCGCGTCAAGAACCAGCGCGGCCTGGTCCAGCAGCGGGCCCTCGCCGTCCTCCTGTCGTTCGGCGCCGTGATCGTGTTCGTGCTCATGCTCACGCTCCTGGTCGTGGGCCCGTTGCTGGGCGGGGGCCGGGCCCTGAGCGACCACCTGGGGTTGGGGGACGCCTTCACGATCCTCTGGGCGGTGGGACGCTGGCCCCTGCTGGTCGTGTTCGTCGTGGGCTTCCTGACGCTGCTGTACCGCGTGGGGCCCCACGTGGACAACCGGCTGCGGGACTGCCTGCCCGGGGCGGTGCTGGGGGTGGTGCTGTGGATCCTCGTGTCGGTCGGCTTCCGGGTGTACCTGGAGGTGGGTGGGCCCCAGGCCCCGCAGTTCGGCGACGAGGAGGAGGCCCTGCGCATGGCCGGGCGCGTGGTGGGCGCCGTGGTGGCCGCAGTGCTGTGGATCTACCTGTCCGGGGTGACCATGCTGGTCGGCGGCGAGCTGAACGCCGAGCTGGCGCTCATTCGCGAGGACCGGTGAGCGGCCGCGCCGACGTGCCCGGCGACCACCGCCAGCAGTAGCGCGGCGGCCACGACCGCCGGCCCCCGGGCGGGCTGGGCGGGGCCCCCGGCGGCCTGGATGGTGGCGCGCCGCCATCGCGCGATGGTCTCGGGCGCGGGGTCGGCCGCCTGCGGGAGCGGGACGAGCCGGTTGAGCCGGGGGGGACCCGAGCCGCGATCGGCCGGTCGCGGGTCCAACGCCAGCGCCTGGCTCATGGCGTCCCACGCGCCGGGGCCGGCGAACCCGGCCCGCCAACCGGCGACCCCGCCCAGGTTGTATTCGCCGGCCAGCGCGGCGCGGCGCCCGAGGCTCGCCGCGTCCTCCTGCCAGACCTGACGTGCGCGCCCGCCCGCACCGCTGTGGGTGTAGCGGCGCTGGCCCGCGCCGGCGTCGAACGCGTGGCGGGCCCTGGCGTCGTCGAGTCGGCGAGCCATCGCGTCCATCCCCAGGGTCGCCTCGACGCGCGTCCCGCCCGGGGCGGTCGGGTCGTCCACCCAGCTGCGCGCGTACAGGGGCACCGCCAGCACGACCTTGCGGTCGGGGACGGTCCGCAGCAGGTGCTCGACGGCCTCGCGCGTCCACCCGATCCCCGCGACCGGGCCCGGCGCGGTGGCGTCGTCGTGCTGGTCGAGGGCCGTGAGCAGCACGTAGTCGGCCGCCTCGCCGAGCGCGCGCCGCTCGTAGGCGGTCGACCAGGCGCCACGGGACCAGGTGTCGGTCAACGGTGCGACCGTGACGGCGACGACGCGGCCGGGCAACGCGCCCCGCAGTTCCCGCACGAGCGCGGTCAGGGCCGGTCCGGTCCTCTCCTGCAGGTTCTCGAAGCCCACGACGAGGCCGCCGGCACCGGCGCGCTCGACCGCTGCGGCGGTCGCGCGCACCAGGCGGGCCCGGCGAGCGCCGTCGGCCAGCACCGCGTGGCTGAGCTCGGCGTCGAGACGGTTGCCGAGCTGGGGCCACACCGCCATGCCCCGGTCCCGCGCCCAGGCGGTGAACGCCGGGTCGCCCTGACCGGTGATCCCCCCGGGGTCGTCGTCGGCCAACCCCCACCACGTGGGCGACAGGACGGTGACCCCGGGCATGTGCTCGGCGTGGGCCCGGTAGTCCTCGCTGGTGCCGCCGTGCAACCAGGCGAGCAGGACGTGCCCGTCGGGCCGGATCGCCGGGTCGGTCCCGGCCGCGTGAGCGGACATGGCGGATCCGGCGGCGAGGATGAGCAGCCCGGCGATGGCGCATGCGGCGGCGCGCGACGTCACCTCGTCGAGAATACCAGCGGGGAAAGGGTTTGGACTGGGTGGTTTGCCGTGTACAACACTGGGACACGCGGGGGATGATGCCCCGTGCCCCGAGCCTCGATCTCTAGGAAGGCACCCGACGGTGGCTGCTGACGACACACCCGAGAGCCGCGAGCCGACCGCGCAACCGCCGGCCAAGAGTGCGGCCAAGAAGGCGGCCAAGAAGTCGACGGCCAAGAAGTCGACGGCCAAGAAGTCGACCGCGAAGAAGGCGACGGCCAAGAAGGCGGCGAAGAAGGCGGCGAAGAAGGCGGCGAAGAAGGCGGCCAAGAAGACGTCCACGGCCAAGAAGTCGACCGCGAAGAAGTCCACGGCCAGGAAGTCGGGGGCCAAGA